>JAZUGG010000101.1:0-2946 GCA_045641105.1 Ruminococcus sp.
CAAACTCCCTTCCTAAAACTTTTGGGTGTTTTAGCGTATCTTATACAGGACATATGTCCTGTATAAGATACGCCATAATACTGAAAGTCTTTGGAAAGGGGTTCGGGGAAGAACCTTTCTTCAGAAAGGTTTGCCCCGATAGAAAGTAAAAACTTCTATATGAGTACCGCCGTTACTGCGGAGGGGAATATTCCGTGTACCTGAATAAGCCAAACAGCACCCTGCGAAAATTCGGCATAGAATTCGTATAAATGCCCAAAAATGCAGGTTGATACAATGCGAGGCATACAAAACCGCCAATATTGAACAGCATAAATTATGCTTTTCAGCGGAACGCTCTCTGCGGCGGCGGTATTTCTGCATGATCCTGCATAAATATAGCTAAATAAGATGACGAATTGAGTGATTCAGTTTTTCTGTTTTATTTACATCAGAGGAACTGCTTTTTTATTTATTAACAATTTGTTTAGATAATAATCGACAAAAATTCTTGACTATCATGATACAATGTTGTATAATACTTGTATAAAAGGGAAATTTGCCGAAGTTGGATTTTTGAACACATCATTTTTACGGAGGTGAATGAATGGAATTGTTATCAGATAAAGAAAGAATAAAAAATTTAGAAAGTGAAGTTGATAAACTCAATCAAAAAGTTGACAGACTATATAAGCAGATGGATGCCCTGATTTTCGGCATAGGTACGATCGTCGAAAGCCGTGATATGAGCACAGGTCATCACGTTTTCAGAACAAGCCGCTGCGTATCAGTTTTTGTTCAGAAACTCCTTGAATTGAATTATCCCGGTATTGATAGTAAGATCGCAAAAAATATAGTGAAAGCCGCTCCTCTGCATGATATAGGAAAAATTGCAGTTACAGACGCTATTCTCCAGAAAAAGGGACGTTTTACTCCCGAAGAATTTGAGACTATGAAACAGCACGCCGAAGCCGGCGGGCGAATGGCATATATGGTGCTTTCAGATATCCCCGACGAAAGATTCGTTCAGATCGCCACAAATATCGCCCTGTATCATCACGAGAGATGGGACGGTGACGGTTATCCGAAAGGGCTGTCGGGTACGGATATCCCTCTTGAAGCACGTATTATGGCACTGGCAGATGTCTTTGATGCTCTCGTCAGCAAGAGATGCTACAAGGAAAGACTGTCTTTTGATGATGCCTTTTTCATAATCCGTGGTTCAATAGGCGCACAATTTGATCCTCAGCTCGGAGAGATATTCCTTTCATGCCGCACACAGCTTGAAGAACTATATACCGAATTATTCACCGATTAATTGACGAAATGGTTCAGTATATATAGTTGATTTGCCGATTTGTAAGGTCATAATGTTAAATTTTCAGCCTGACTATTGAAATGATCCGCTCTTTATGATATAATTTCTTTTGCATAAAAATGTAAAGGATGGATAAATATGTCAGGTAATCTTTTAAGAAAAGCAACAGCTTTTGTTCTCGCTTTTGCCGCTGTTACAGCCGCTTTTGCAGGCTGTGCATCCGAGGAAAAATCTTCTTCATCGTCATCAGCAGTTGAAACAACTGCCGCTGAAACAACTGCGGAAGAAACTACAGAAACAACAGCCGAACCAACAACGACAGAAGAAATAACAACCGTGGAGGAAACAACCGAAGCTCAGGAAATCCCGTCAAACGGCGAAGTTCTTGATAACATTATCTCAGCATTCGGCATGGTCATTACAGATTCTTCAAAAACTAATGCTGATATCTGCAAGGACTGGGATATCATCGCTGATGATGCTGATATCGATGCTGATGCCGAAACTACTCCTGAATTCCTCATCAGTGCCGCTATGTGCGCTACAGGTTTTGTAAAGCCTGAAAATTCACTTGATGAAATACTTCAGTGTGCAGTTGAGAAGAACGTTATCGAAAAAGCCGATATCAGTGCTGTTGATGTCAGCAAATTCCTCGATATCATTGAGAATGCAAGATATTCATGGGCACATCAGACCTTTGACAATCATTCTGAAATAACACTTCAGGAAGGTGTTATTGACTTTTCAAATGAACTTACAGCAGACGATTACAAAATCGACGGCAACAGCATAGAACTTCCTGCCGAATGTGCTGATAAGATCGAAGCCGGTTCAGTATTCATTCTACCGAAAGATCCCGCAACAGGCGAGGGAGGAGCATATAAAGCCGAATCAGTTGTTGTACTTAACGGCAGACTCATTGTCAACAGTTCAAAAACTGAAATTGAATAAGAAAATCACAGCACTGTGCCGTTTAAGCACAGTGCTTTTTATATGAACTATTTGGTTAAATTAAGAAAATAAATATTTTTTTGTAATTCTACTTGACAAAATAGAAAAATTGTAGTATAATATTTACGTTGTCGAGGTGTGGCTCAGTTTGGTAGAGTACTACGTTCGGGACGTAGGGGCCGCAGGTTCGAATCCTGTCACCTCGATTACCAATGAGGCGGAATTGTCAGACATGAAAAGCTTGTTTTGCTTTTTGTTGCTGGCATTTCTGCTATTTAATACTAATTGCCGCTGTGGTGGAATAGGCAGACCCAAGGGACTTAAAATCCCTCGGAGTAAAATCCGTACCGGTTCAAGTCCGGTCAGCGGCACCAAAAATATCGTAAAATCGGGCTTTTTCAGAAGTCCGATTTTATTTTTTATGCTTTTTTCTGCAAAACAGCCTGATTTTTATCAGTCCTTACGTCTTTTGACATACATTATCTTTTGCTATCTGCAATTAGTAGGTAACAGACTTTTTTTCAACTGTTCCCCCACTAAGGATATTATTGCTCCACCAACTAAATCTTGAATTTTTCTGCTTGTCCTGAAGAAGAAATTCTGCGTCAGAAAACCTTGAAATACGTAAGTATTCCTGCGGCTTTCTTCCTTGACTTTCTCCTTCATTACTTCGCATAAAATATTCAAGACTTAATTGG
>JAZUGG010000102.1:0-15494 GCA_045641105.1 Ruminococcus sp.
AGATTAAAGCTTTTTCGTCGGTCAAGCCGAGCTATATGACTGCGGACAGTCCGTAAACCGTGGCTTCGCTCGGTTTACTGCTTCTTAGGGGGACTCTGTCCCCCTCGTACACCCCCTGCAAGGGAGCGAGCTGCTCCCTTGACCCCGCAATATGCGGCTTCGCCGCTTGTATATTTTTTTAAATGCTGTTGCCGTGGAATTTGTAGGGACGATCAATGGTCGCCCCTACAATAAGCTGGAATCCATCCAATATAAAAAACACCGCACAAAGCTGTACGGTGTTCATAGAATATTACTTTTTCTCCTCTGTATTTTCAGGCTTGTCCTCAACGGGATTATTCTCAGCCGGCTTTTCAGGCACAACAGGCGGAGGAGTTATTTTTTTCTGTTTTGCCTTTTTGATACTGCGGCGTATTGTTCTGATAACAAATATGAAAATACCTATCACAACGGCATACGGTGCAATCTTGATAATGAAGAACAGCAGCCATTCAAGAAAATCGAGGAAATCATGCCATGTGTTTTTCAGCGTATTGCCAAGGCGCTGACCGAAAGTATCGGTTTTTATCGGTTCTTCGGAATACTCCCTGACCTCGTTTATTGTGACGTATATGTAGGAATAAGCCACGTCAGACTCGATCTTGTTCATTCTTGTTTTGAGCTGTGCGATATCGACCTGTAACTGTGTCAGCTTGTCCTCAAGGGCGAGTGCTTCGCTCTCGTTCTGTATTTCGCTGAGCATTTTGAGGTAGCGTTCTTCTCTCTCCTCGTAGATTTTCAGCGTGGTTGAGAGGTCGCTGTATTCGGTGCTGACGTTTTCAACAGACGCATTCTTGCTTCTGAGGTCGCCAAGCTGAGCGGCAGAATCGCAGAAATCGCTGTATACACGGCTCGGAACACGTATCGTAGCGGAATATGAGTTCCATTTCATTTCGTTTTCGTTGTACCAGCGTCCGCCGCCGCCGCCGTCATTGTAATTTTCAACTTCGACAAAGCCTTCATACTGTTCAATGGATGTGCGGAATTTTTCAAGCGCCTCGTCAAAATCAAGCACATCTATATTCATGGTACACGAATATACAAGCATTTCACGCTTAATTGAGATATCCTTGTTTTCCTTGAGGTCTGAATTATTTGCGGCAAGAGTGACAATGCCCTCGGAATCACCAACCGGTTCTTCGGCGGCAGTTTCATTTTTCATATTGTCAGCGGCAACATTCTCACCTGCATATTCTGCATTATATGTATCCGATTTATTTGAGCCGCATCCTGAAAGCAATGTCAGACACGCAAGCATCAGCACAGCAATTCTTTTTTTCATAATATCACACTCCTGCCTTAATAACATTTTTGGCTTTGGATACGATAATCTTGTCATTTTCGTATGAAAGCACATTTGAAGCATATGATATATCCACCCAGCGAATTTCGGCTATTTCGTCCTCCTGCGGCGTAAAATCGACATTTTTCGCCTTTGCAAGGAAGTACACCACGACCTTGACCGTATCTTTTTTTGGGGAATATGTGACGGTTTCTCTGAAAGTTGGATCGATGATTACGTCTATCGATGTTTCTTCCATTATTTCACGGCGTGCAGTTTCTATTTCGGTTTCGCCGTGTTCGACATGACCTTTCGGAAAGGACCAGTGTCCGCTGTTGATATGCTTTATCAGCAGAATTTCCGTATTGCCGTGGAACTTACGATATACAATTGCACCGCATGATTTTTCGTGAAGCATACTTGATCCTTTCCTGCCATTTTCGGCATAGTTACGGCAGAAATGACTGCCTGTCAGATGCGATTTACGTTCATCAAGCATCTGATTTATATAGTTCACAAATATTATACCATATTTTGTTGAATTTGTCCATAGAAATATTGCGGTTTTTCTGTATTGTAAAC
The DNA here is from genome assembly GCA_045641105.1 of Ruminococcus sp. Classification (GTDB taxonomy): domain Bacteria; phylum Bacillota; class Clostridia; order Oscillospirales; family Ruminococcaceae; genus Ruminococcus. The sequence continues at coordinate 1,904 of JAZUGG010000102.1, forward strand.
TTTTCCATATTTATACGTAACTTTTCTGCGCATAATATGTACGTGACAAATCCACATTTTTACGGAGTGATAATAATGAGCAAACAAAAAAAGAAGAATATTCCCGTTCCGGAACCCGAAAAAAGCAGTCAGGAATATCTTTTCCCGTCAGCTTCAATGAGTGATATGACAGGGCTTATCCCTGCCTCAGCCGATGACAATTTCAGACGTGACGCATACAGCGATATTCTGCCGTATATGGCTGATGCTGATAAAATTAATCATTCGGAAAAGAAAAACTAAAGTCACATTCTATACTTTAAGAGGACATTTCTATTGTGTCCTCTTTTTCTTTTTATTCAAAAGTATGTTATTTATGTACAATTCAAAGTGAATATATTTGGGATAAACGCCAAATTTTCAAAAAACCCTTTAATTTTTAATTAAAGCATGGTATAATACTAATAATTAATTTAAGGCAACAAAATTTATAAACTGTCTTGAATAAAATATTTGTTGAGGGTGATGAAATTTGAAAAATGGCGTAAAAATGTTAGATATCGCCAACAAAATAGGTGTCAGCGTTGTTACTGTGTCAAATGCTCTTGCAGGACGTGACGGCGTAAGCGAACAGATGAGAAAGAATATATGCGAAATAGCCGAGGAAATGGGCTATAAACCGTCAAATACAAAAACGGAGCGCAAAAAGGCGATACTCCCGAAAATAGGGAAGAATGTCGGTATTCTCACCGCCGAGCGCTTTGTGGGTGAGAGAGGTACTTTCTATTGGGAACTGACCGCAAATATCTCTAACCGCCTTTCACAGCTTAACGTCTGCACGATTTATGAATGCATCAAGACAGAAAGCGAAAACGGCGGTATTCTGCCGAATATGGTAACAGAAAACAAGGTTGACGGCGTTATCGTCATAGGTCAGATACACAGAAATTATATTGATGTACTAAGCAAAATCAAAGTGCCGCTTGTTTTTGTTGACTTCTATGACAACCGCTATAAAGTCGATTCAATAAACTCCGACAGCTACAACGGCGGCTATATGCTCACTGATTATCTTGTCGAAATGGGACACAGGAAAATCGGATTCTTCGGCACTCTGAACTCTACAAGCAGTATAAACGACCGCTATCTCGGCTATGTCAAGTGTATACTCGAAAATGATCTTGAATACCGCAAAGAATGGGTAATTGATGACCGTGACGACTCAGGTCTGCTCTATTCAAAAATCGATTTTCCTGACGAAATGCCTACAGCATTCGTGTGCAACTGCGACGAGACTGCTTTCCGTGTAATTTCTGCGCTGAAATCAAAGGGCGTGAGAGTTCCCGAAGATATTTCCGTTGTAGGATATGACAATTATACAGTGTCAAGTATATGCATTCCGACCATAACCACCGTCGAGGTGGATATCAGCAAAATGGCAGAAGTGTCTGTTGACGTAATGGCAAAAAAGCTTATGGATCCGTCATATAACGAGGGCAGACGCATAATCGGCGGCAGACTTATCATCAAGAACAGCGTGCTTGATATCAGAACGCCTTCCCGTGAGGAGTAACATATGTCCCAGACAAACTACATCAGCAATTTTATCGGTCATTTCCGCACAGTCACCGCACATCGCCATCAGGTGATGAAGCACTGCATTAAGGCAGGCATCCCGATAAGGGGACTGATGCACGACCTTTCCAAATTCTCACCGACAGAATTTATCCCCGGAATCAGATACTTTCAGGGAACAAGAAGTCCGAATGAGCGTGAACGTGAGATTTTCGGCTATTCTCAGGCATGGATGCACCATAAGGGCAGAAACCGCCACCATTTTGAATACTGGAACGATTATAATCCCGTCACAAAGAAAATAGAGCCTGTTACGATGCCTGATATTTATATTTTCGAGATGTTCTGCGACAGAGTTGCCGCATCAAAAATATACAACAAGGAAAAGTATAACGATGCAATGCCGCTTGCATATTTCATGCTTGGCAAATCGAGACATTTTATTGAGCCGAAAACCTCGAAAAAGCTCGAATTTCTGCTGACTATGCTGCGTGAACGTGGTGAGGATTATACTTTTCGATATATCCGCAGGCAGGTCAGGAAAATAAAACGTAAATAAATATAAAACGGGAAGCCGCACTTCACGGCAACAGCATTTACTTTTATAGATTAAAGTCGGTCAAGCCGAGGGTTATGACTGCGGACACTCCGTAAACCTTTGCTTCGCTTGGTTTACTGCTTCTTAGGGGGACTCTGTCCCCGCCTTACCCCCTCTGCCAAAGAGGTCTACACCTCTCTGGACTCTGGTGTATGCGGCTTCGCCGTTTCTATATTTTTTAAATGCTGTCGCTATGAGCCACACTTTTTCCGTACTTGACAAAAACATCGGATTTGTGATATACTATATTTGCTTTTGAAAAAAATAACCTTAACGGAGGAATAGAAAAATGAAAAGCTTTAAATATGCTGCACTTATTCTTGCAGGTTTACTTACTGTAACATCTGCTGCAAGCTGCGGCAAAAAGAAAACTATCGAACCTGTAAGTACTGTAGATGCCGAAAATCCGCCTACAAACGTTTATGCTGAAAATACAGAGATAGGTGTTAACCAGTTCAAGGCTGACCTTTCAACAGAAATTTCTGCAAATGACACCGCTTTCACTCTTAATTCAGTAATCGATACAGGATACAGAGAAAACGGCAAGAAGTATATCTATCTTGATGTTACTATCAACAATTCAACAGATTCAGGCTATGAGCTCAGCACTCTCAACAACTTCTACCTCAAACTCAGCGACGGCAGCGAAGTTTACTCGGATATCGTAACTTCTCTCTATGCTATGGCTAACTTCAATGAGAACACCTATTCAAAAGATCCGTTCAATATTCCTGCAAAAGGTCAGTTCTCCGGCATTATCGGCGGATTTGTCGTTGATGAGAATGTTGATACTTTCACAGTCGGTTTCTTCCCGACACAGTCTCTGGTCAACGATAAAGACGATGTTTGTCTCATTGATATCACTCCCGACAAGATCACCACACGTACAGATTTACTTAAATAATGAAATTAAGGAAACGCCGTTCAGTCAGCGTTTCCTTTTTTTCTGCGTACACCCATGAGCATATACAGCATCAGTATGTATACCGTTCCGCCGACTGCCGCTGTCAGAAGTATTGTTTTCAGCGCAGATATGCCGATGTGACGTGATAAACCTGCGGTGAGATATGCCGATGCACCGCACATGATACCCGAATATGCAACTTTCAGAAACGGCTGTATTTTCAGCTTTATCCCCGTTGTGCGGAGATATGTCACAAGCGAAAGCAGAAGTATTATCCCATAGCAGAGCGATGTTGAGACTGCCGCCCCATTCACGCCAGTTTCCGGTATCAGGAGAAGATTTGCAGCAAGCTTTACACCTGTGCCGATAAGCATTATTTTCAGCGGCGCTGACGGTTTTCCGACAGCCTGAAGCATACTGAAAAGCGGATAGGACATACACAGGCAGACCATGCCGAACATCAGCAGTCTGAGCGGCATTATGCAGATGCTCACTTCATCGCACTGCATAGGATAGAGAAAATTCAGCACTTCCCCTGAAAGTATGCCTATTCCTACAGCAGACGGCAGTGCCGCCGCCGCAGATACTATAAGTGCCTGTGTTGTGCTGTATCTTAGCTGTTCAGTATCTTTTCGCTCATTTGCTTCCGTGATGCAGGATAATGCGCCCTTGCCGAGCATATTCGTCACAGACGGCACAAGATTGAACACTGTAAGCGCAATGCCTGCGAATGAGCCGTAGACGAAATCAGGCATATCATTGACTGATGTGCCGTTCGGGATATCAATTACGCTGACATTCAGGCAATTGATTATTGTCCACATATCGATGATTCCCGTGAGATTGGTGACAACTGCGCTGATGCCTGTGGGAAGTGCCGAGGAGAAAAGCTCCCTGACGATATCACTGCCGCCCATTGATTCATTGCTGACGGCGTATTCAGGCATCTTCACAAACATACCCATGACCGCAAAAAACAGCCATGCACCTGCCGTCGAAAGCGTAACTCCGAGTATTCCTGCCGCCGCACCTGCCGCACGGCTATCCCTGATATACGGGAAAAAACGCAGTATAAGCTCAGGCTTTTCCGTCACAAGTGAGCAAAGTGCAAGACCTGCGAAAACCTTGACTGCGCCCTCGATGACCTGTGAGACTGCCGTGGGGTACATATTGCTCATGCCTTCGTAGTACCCCCTCTCGACTGCCGTGATACAGCCGAAAAATACCGCAGGTGCTATTATTGCCGCCGCCGCTGATGCCTCTGCATTGTCTGAGGTGAGTATGCTGAAAGGCTTGGCAAGGAGGAATACCGCAAGACTGCCGAATAATCCAACAGCCGAAAACACAAGAAGTGCTGTCCGCCTTATTTTCTGCATCTCACGGTACTTTCCCTGAGATAAGCTCCGTGCCGTCATTCGTGCAACTGCCGAGGTAAGCCCTGTTGCCGTGAACGCATAGACAGGCATGAACAGGCTGTATGCGGTGCTGAAATAGCTCATTCCCACACCGCCGAGCATATTCGTCAGCGGTATCCTGAAAAATGCGCCGAGCAATTTCGCCGCCGCCGCCGATATCATGAGTATTATCGAGCCTTTTAGAAAATTCTGTTTTTTCAGTTGTGACACTCCCTTTTGCCGCTGAAATACGTCTGTCGGATTTAACGAATAAAGCTGTTATATTCTGTTGGTTCATACAAATGCTTTTTAATATATGCACATTTATACATACTTCTTTTTGTGCAGTCACAACAAAAAAACTTTGCTTATTTTTCCGCATATCCTTTTTCTGTATCATAAAGCGGACAATGTTTTATTCATTCACAAAAATATATGTTGCAGAAATCCGAAATATGTGGTATAATGATAGACAGGTTATGCGTTTACGCATTATGTCCATAAAGAAAGGTCGATTTATACTATGGAATATAAATTTTCAGATAAGGTAAACACGCTTCGTGCGTCAGCAATACGTGAGATACTCAAATTCACTGCCGATCCTGAAGTTATTTCCTTTGCCGCAGGAAACCCTGCACCCGAAGCTTTCCCGAAGGAGGCTATTGCTGAAATTTCTGATGAACTTCTCAGAGACGATCCTATCCTCGCTCTCCAGTACAGCGTTACCGAAGGTTATACTCCGCTCCGTGAATTTCTCAAAGGCTGGATGACGCAGAAGGGCTGTTTTCACTCTGAATTCGATGATCTTATCATCACATCAGGCGGTCAGCAGGCAAATGAACTCTCATGCAAGGTGCTCCTGAACGAGGGCGATACTCTCCTCTGCGAGTCTCCGAGCTTTATCGGTTCGCTCAATGCTTTCCGCTCATACAATGTTAACCTCAAAGGCGTTGAAATGGATGATGACGGAATCAACCTTGAAAAGCTTGAAAATGCTCTTAAAACAGAGAAAAACGTAAAGCTTCTCTATCTCATTCCGAACTTCCAGAACCCGACAGGCAGAACAATGTCCCTCGAAAAGAGAAAGGCTGTCTATGAACTTGCCTGCAAGTATGACTTCATTATCCTTGAGGACGATCCATACGGCGAACTCAGATTTGCCGGCGAAAACGTTCCGACAATAAAGAGCCTCGACACAGAGGGCAGAGTAATCTACTCCAGCACATTCTCAAAGCTTATCTCGTCAGGCTTCCGTACAGGATATGTTTCCGCTCCTGCACCAATAATCCAGAAGATCGTTGTCTGCAAACAGGTTTCAGACGTTCACTCAAATATCTGGGCACAGGTAGTTTCACACCGCTTCATGAGCACTGTTGACCGTGAGGCTCATTTCAACCGTCTGCGTGACATATACAGGGAAAAATGTGACCTTATGTGTTCATACATCGACAGCGGCTTCTCAAAGAAGATAAGCTACATCAAGCCGCAGGGCGGTCTGTTCATCTGGTGTACTCTCCCTGACGACTGCGATATGAACGCTTTCTGCACAAGAGCCGTTCAGGAATACAAGATCGCTATTGTTCCGGGCAACTCGTTCAGCATCAGCGAGAACGAGGTAAGCCACTCATTCAGACTTAACTATTCAACACCTACAAACGAAAGCATAAAGAAGGGCATGGAGATACTCGGCAGAATGACGAGAGAAATGCTCGATTGATTATAAATGAAAGGAAAATTTTATTATGCCAAACAGAGCTACAGACAGATATAATGTCACACAGAAATATTTAATGACAAGAGGTCAGGCTATCAATTTCCCGCCTCAGTATTTCAACGTAAACTTCAAGAAAGATCAGGTTTTCGGCGTTGTTATCGATATTCCGATGAGCAGTGATATCCTCACAACTATGGTATGCTTCATCAACGGCGCTGCAAATGTATACTTCAACAACGGCGGCGAATATACAGGCGCATCACAGAAGTACAGAAACCTCGTACAGGCAGCACATACACTCGTTGCAAACTCAGGTCAGATCATCAAATACTGCGAAAAGACAAAGAAGTATGACCTTCCAAAGGGAAGAACGAACAACATCTTCCTCCTCACAAAGAACGGCGTTTACATGAAGATACTTCCTGCAGGAATGATACCTGAAGATCAGCCTGAACTCCGCTCATTCTATGTAATGTACCAGCGTGTTCTCAGCGAGATAAGAAACTGTCAGCTCAAGGACGATGCTGAAAGACGCATGGCTGCTGCAAAGTAAGGAGCATTCGTTCAGATGGAAGACAAAAAGTTGATTTTCAGCGGCATTCAGCCAACAGGCACATTCACTCTCGGAAACTACATAGGCGCAGTACGCAACTGGGGCCCTTTGCAGGAGCAGTATAACTGTATCTACTGTGTTGTTGATATGCACGCTATCACAGTCCGTCAGGATCCTGTGAAACTCAGACAGAATACCATGAATTCCTATGCGCTTCTCATGGCTTGCGGCGTTGATCCGGAAAAGTCGATACTTTTCATTCAGAGCCATGTAAAAACTCATGCAGAGCTTAACTGGATACTCTGCTGCAATACACAGTACGGCGAACTTTCACGCATGACTCAGTTCAAGGACAAGAGCCAGCGTCACCCTGATGATGTAAATGCAGGTCTGTTCACTTATCCGTCACTCATGGCAGCCGATATCCTTGCATACAACGCTGACCTCGTACCTGTAGGCATTGACCAGAAGCAGCACCTTGAACTCGCAAGAAACATCGCACAGCGTTTCAATCAGCGCTACGGCGACTTCTTCACTCTCCCTGAACCATATATTCAGGAGGTTGGCGCTAAGGTAATGTCACTTCAGGAACCTACCAAGAAGATGTCAAAATCCGACGAGAATCCGAATGCCTGCATTCTCATTCTTGATGACAAGGATACGATAATCCGCAAATTCAAGCGTGCCGTTACCGACAGCGATGCAGAAGTATGCTACCGTGAGGGCAAGGACGGCATAAATAACCTTATGACCATCTACTCAACTATCACAGGCAAGGACTTTGCCGCTATCGAAAGCGAATTTGCAGGCAAGGGCTACGGCGACTTCAAACTTGCCGTTGGTGAGGCTGTTGCCGATCATCTTGAACCTGTACGTACAGAATTTGCACGTCTCAGCGCAGACAAGGAATACCTCAAAAAGTGCTATACCGAGGGCGCAGAAAAGGCTCTCAGATATTCACAGCGTATAGTTTCAAAGGTTTACCGCAAGGTAGGTTTCGTTGACAGAACATAATTATACAGCAAAATCCACAAAATAGAATTACTATTTTAGTATTCTTAGTTTCTACTTACAAAAATATTGAAATAGGTTGCTTTTTGACGAAATATATTGTATTATATTAAAGCATGGCAGAGAAGATTATTTTATTCTTTCTGCGTGTTTTCCTAATCAGTTATCTTTAAGGGAGTGTCCGTTATGGTCGATTATCAGCTTAAAGAACGCTATAATATCGACGATCTGCTCGATATCATGCGTCTGCTCCGTGGTGAGGGCGGCTGTCCGTGGGACAGGGAACAAACTCACAAATCAATCAAAAGCGATTTCATCGAGGAAACCTGCGAGGTCATCGAGGCTATCGATCTCGAAGATACCGAACTTCTGCGTGAGGAACTTGGCGACGTTCTCCTTCAGGTCGTTTTTCATTGCAGAATTGAGGAAGAAGCAGAACATTTCCGTTTTGATGATGTCTGCGATGAAGTGTGCAAAAAGCTGATCATCCGTCATCCGCACGTTTTCGGCGATATCACCGCTGATACCACAGATCAGGTGCTCAAAAACTGGGACGCTATCAAAATGGAGACCAAGGGACAGGAAACCTATGCCGATACACTCAACAGCGTTGCAAAGTCTCTCCCCGCTCTTATGAGGGCGCAGAAAGTCGGCAAACGTGCTATGAGGGCAGGTATGGATTTCAGATGTGCCGAGGACGCTGTTGCCTGTATTTCCAATGAAAAGGCTGAACTTGATGCCGCTGTCGCAGGCGGTAACAAGGCTGAGATCGAGGATGAACTCGGCGATCTGCTGTTTTCATGCGTAAATGCAGCAAGACATCTCGGTGTGGACGCAGAGCTTGCTCTTAAATCCGCTACCGAAAAATTCATCAGGCGTTTCACTGCCACCGAGAATCTCGTAAGGGATGAAGGAATCGATATGAAGTCTCTCCCCATTGAACAACTCGATTTATACTGGGACAAAGCAAAAAATATTATAAAAACGGAGGATAAAAACAATGACTAAAACTGAACTTATCAATTCAATTGCAGACAAGGCAAGCTGCACAAAGAAGGACGCTGCTGCTGCATTAGAGGCTACTCTCGCAGCAATTCAGGAAGCTCTCGAAAAGGGCGACAAGGTTTCGATCACAGGCTTCGGCACATTCGAGGTTCGTGAGAGAGGCGAAAAGACCTGCATCAATCCTAAGACAAAGGCTAAGATGACTTGCCCTCCTTGCAAAGCACCTGCATTCAAAGCCGGCAGATCACTCAAGGAAGCTGTTAATAAGTAATAAGCATAAAAATAAGGGACAGTCATCTGTCCCTTTTTTACAATCATAAGGAAGTATTTTTATGAGACTTGACAAATATCTTAAAGTAACAAGACTTATCAAGCGCAGAACAGTAGCAAATGAAGCCTGTGATGCCGATAAGATCGTCGTTAACGGCAAGACTGCCCGTGCGTCATATGATGTTAAGGTCGGCGATATCATCGAAATAAACATGGGTACACGCCCGCTCAAGGTAAAAGTTCTGAGCGTGAGTGAATATGCAACAAAAGAAAATGCCGCAGATAATTATACTGTTATAGAGTAAAACAAGCTCCCACATGAACACTGAGTTCACATGGGAGCATTTTCATGTTTGATTATAAAAGAACGATTCCGTTTTCGGAACATTTACGCACCATATCATCAGGCCATACAGATGACTGTACTTCGCCGATATGAGCCTTTTCAAGCAGAAGCATGCAAAGTCTTGACTGACCGATGCCGCCGCCTATAGTGAGCGGGAGAGTGCCGTCTGCTATCATTTTGTGATATTCGTACTGCATTCTGTCCTCTGCGCCGTATTCTTTAAGCTGTGAGGCAAGTGCATTCGCATCAACACGTATGCCCATTGACGAAATTTCAAGCGCTCTGTCAAGGATATCGTCCCAGAAGAAAATATCGCCGTTTAGTGCCCAGTCGCCATAGTCGGGCGCACGTCCGTCATGCTTTTCGCCGCTTGCAAGTCTGCCGCCTATCTGCATGATGAAAACAGTCTTGTGCTCCTTTACGATAAGTTTTTCACGCTCGTGAGGAGTTTTGTCGGGATACATATTTTCAAGCTCCTGCGAGGTGATGAAGAACACATCCTCGCATATCCTGCGTTCAAGAACAGGATAGCGCAGGCGTACCTTTCTCTTGGTGAATGCCACAGCCTTGACAACGAATCTTACGGCATCCTTGAGATATTCGATAGTACGCTGATCGTCGGTGATGACCTTTTCCCAGTCCCACTGGTCAACGAAAATCGAATGGATATTGTCTGCATCATCATCACGGCGGATAGCGTTCATATCGGTATAGATACCTTCGCCGGGCTGATAGCCGTAGCGGTAGAGAGCCATGCGCTTCCATTTTGCAAGGGACTGTACTACCTCTGCGTCACTGCCAATCTCCTTGATATCGAAATCGACCTTTCTTTCAACGCCGTTAAGGTCGTCGTTGATGCCGCTGCCCTTTCTTACGATAAGCGGAGCGGATACACGGTCAAGCGTGAGTGCAAAGGCAAGAGCCTGTTGAAAAATATCCTTGATATATTTGATTGCGTGCTGAGTTTCCCTCAGCGTAAGTGAGGACTTGTAGTCCTCGGGGATATAAAGTGATCTTGACATAAAAATTACCTTTCTTTGGTAAACTGATTAATCTGCAAGCAGTTCCGTAAGAACATTGTATAGTTCTTCAAGGTCATCTTCATTCAGCGGAAGTTCGAGAGAAGTGACCTCCATGGTATTGAGATAGTCAGGGTGTTTTGCGTTTTTGTCATATTTGCATATTCCGATCCTGTCCATGAGAACGTGTACATTCTTTGAACTTTTGTCATAGTCGAAAGCCTGAAGCGAAACAAGGAATTTCTTGTCGTCAACAATACCCTCTACCCATTTCCAGTTGGAAAGGTCGTAGCTTCTTTCAAGTTTTCCTCCGTTTGTATAGTTGGAAGAACCCTTGCCGCTCTTTGGGGTATTGACCATGTTGAGTCCCTTGTCGATCAAAAAGCCGAGTATTTTCTTGCGTTCAAGTTCACGCATCTCGGTGTAGGCTTTCTTGATTACGGTGAATGTGTTGCTGACGTTTGATTTACTCATAGTATGACCTCCTGACATACAGGACGTTTTGCCCTGTAAGAATTAATTAATAGCGTTATCGAATGGTATATTATTGGAAATTGCATATTCTTCTGCATATGAACCTGTCGGAACGTGCAGTGTTAGATTTGGGGCACAATATTCAAAACTTCTGTTGTCAATATAAGCAACATTTTCTGTAAGCCAGACATCTGCCAGCTTTTCGCAGTATGCAAATGCACTGCTGCCTATTTTTTCGCATTCTCTGCCGATTATCACAGTTTCAACTGACTCACAGTATTCAAAAGCTTCTGCTTTTTTGTCTTTAAAAATTCCACACGAGCAGAGAAGTGACAGCGAAAGTGCCGATGCGGCAAGTATAAACTTTTTCATTTTGTTATCCTTTATGTGACTGTATGGAATAAACGCAGTCTTTGTGCTTCGTTTGCGGAAAATCCGAATTTCTCATAGAACGGTATCTTATCAGGCATTGCACATAATTCGACGAAAATTTCAGTATCTTTGATGCCGTTGTTGTTTATGAACTTCATAAGCTCATTTATAAGCAGTCTGCCGATGCCTTTTCCCTGATATTCAGGTCTTACAATAACATCCTTTATGTAGTAGTCAAAACCCATATCGCCGTTCATGCGAGCCATTGCAACAACTTTTTCGCCGTCATAGACCGATACCCTGAACAGCGTATGTTCAAGGGCAAGGCGCATCTGTTCAAGGGTAGGTGCGCCGTCCCAGACTGAATTCCAGAGTGATATGAATTCCTCTGCTGTAAGTTCGTTGTATTTTACGGTAAGCCCGTCCATAATTATCTGATAGAGCCGACAGTTCTCGGATAGAGGATAACGTCACGGATATTAGCCATGCCTGTTGTGTACATGATAAGTCTCTCGAAGCCGAGACCGAAGCCGCCGTGAGGTACAGAACCGAACTTTCTGAGGTCAAGGTAGTCGCTGTAGAGTTCGAGGTTCATCTTTCTTTCTTCCATAGCGGCGATAAGCTTATTGTAGTCAGCCTCACGCTCAGAACCGCCGATAATCTCGCCTACGCCCGGTACGAGAAGGTCAACTGCGGCAACAGTTTTGCCGTCAGGGTTCTGTTTCATATAGAATGACTTGATCTCCTTTGGATAGTCTGTAACGAAAACAGCCTTCTTGAATACCTTTTCGGAGAGATATCTCTCGTGTTCGGTCTGGAGGTCACAGCCCCAGTCAACAGGGTATACGAATTCTTCGCCTGATTCCTTGAGGAGCTTGATAGCCTCGGTATATGTAACTCTGCCGAAATCGTGGGAGATGAGTTCTTCAAGACGAGCGATAAGTCCCTTTTCAAAGTGAGCATCAAAGAACTGCATTTCATCAGGGCAGGTGTCGAGAAGTTCACGGATAACGTGTTTGAGCATATCTTCGGCAGTTGCGATAACGTCATCGAGTTCAGCGAAAGCTATCTCAGGCTCAACGTGCCAGAATTCAGCAAGGTGCTTAGGAGTATTGGAGTTCTCTGCACGGAAGCTCGGGCCGAATGTGTAAATTTTGCCCATTGCCATTGCGGCAACTTCGCCTTCAAGCTGACCTGAAACGGAAAGACCTGCACGCTTGCCGAAGAAGTCGTTCTCATAGTATTCAGCTTCATTCTTATAGTCATTGCTGTAGCCGATAGTAGTTACCTGGAACATTTCGCCTGCGCCCTCGCAGTCACTTCCTGTGATGAGAGGAGTGTTGATGTAGACGAAGTTATGGCTCTGGAAGTATTTGTGGATAGCCTCAGCGAGTACTGAACGTACACGCCATACGGCATTGAATGTATTTGAACGTCCTCTCAGGTGAGGGATAGAGCGGAGAAATTCGAGGGAGTGACCTTTTTTCTGGAGAGGATAATCTGTCGGGCAGTCGCCGAGGATCTCGATATCCTGCGGAACAGCGTTGATTTCAACGGTATTGTTTCTGCCTGCAACGACCTTGCCTGTAACCTTTACGGACATACCGACACGAGGTTCTTTGTATTCGCCGTCGCCCTTTTCGACAACTACCTGTATATTTTTGAGGGAAGTACCGTCGTTTACCTCAACAAAGGCAACGCTCTTAGAGTTTCTTGATGTACGAACCCAGCCGCATACGGTAATGGTCTGGTCAACGTATTCCTGTGATTTGATGATATCAGCGATATCGATGTGCTTCATAATAATCTTTCCTTTCGGTATATATATAGACGAGAGAATACAAAAAACCCCCGTCCTGATACAGGACGGGAGTGTAAAACCCGTGGTGCCACCTGAATTATCGCAAAAGCGATCACTTTTGAGCCGCTGTAACGTGCGGAACACGGCTTGCCTAATATGAAATGCTGGTTAATGTATTACACGGTTGCCACTGCATTTACGGTTCAGCTTGCTGCTCCGGAGTGTTATTCACACAGACCATGCTGTACGGCTCACACCTTCTCCGTACTCTCTGGAAGCGGGATTCTGAGTTACTTGTCTCCATCATTGCATTTGATAATGATATTGTAGCACTTTTTTTGTGCCTTGTCAAGGGATTTGGCGTAATTCCCCACGGCAACAGCATTTACTTTTTTTAAATAATAAAACCCGCCGAAGGCGGCATTTCCGGGGTCAAGGGGGATGTTATCTCCCTTGCAGGGGGTGAATGAGGGGGACAGCGTCCCCCTGACAAAGTAGTAAAGCAAGCGCAGCGGAGCTTTACGGACATTTCTCAATAATTATGCCTTACCACAAAAAGTAAATGCTGTTGCCGTG
>JAZUGG010000103.1:0-26919 GCA_045641105.1 Ruminococcus sp.
CCGTTGCTTCGCTCGGTTTACTGCTTCTTAGGGGGACTCTGTCCCCCTCGTACACCCCCTGCAAGGGAGCGAGCTGCTCCCTTGACCCCGCAATATGCGGCTTCGCCGCTTGTATATTTTTTTAAATGCTGTTGCCGTGACATCTCCGGACTCTGGTGTATGCGCCTTCGGTGTTAATTTTTTTTATTTTTTTGGTACAAACCCTTCAGCCTTATATATTGTACTACATTTTCGCTCAGATAGCAAGCAAAATCAAGGTTTTTTTCAATTTTTTTTCTGATATCCGTTGACGATACCTCAACCGCAGGCGATGACGATACCAGAATCCTGCCGTACTGTGAAAGTTCATCAGCCTTTTTCAGCAGTTCTGCGTGGTCTCCGTCATTCCTTGACACCGCACACAGCGTGACAAACGAAAGGATATCCTCAAATCTGTACCATTTCTCAAAGGACATCAGCATATCACTCCCGACAAGCAGAAACAGCTCATCATCGGGATAGACCTCACGGAAATGCTCCACAGTGTAAATGGTATAGCTGACACGGTCGCTTTTCAGCTCATAGTCCGAAACATCGAGTTTTTCGCACTCCTCACAGGCAAGTCTCAGCATGGCAAGCCTGTCCTCCTCCGATACATATTCATCGGAGGAACGATGCGGCGAAATTTTTGACGGCATCAGAAACAGCCTGTCGAGCGCAAAATCCCGTACAGCGGTCTTAGCAAGGTGGATATGCCCGTTGTGGACAGGGTTGAAACTGCCCCCGTATATGCCGATGCGCATTACTTAGCCTTCGGGATATTCTCGATAACAGGCTCTTTCTCGTTGCGCTTGAAAAGCACGAACTTGTTTCCGATGACCTGAACGACCTCAGCGCCTGTCATTTCAGCGACTGCATCAGCGGCTTCCCTTGCTGTCCAGCCCGAATTATCGAGAACTTTCAGCTTGATAAGCTCCCTTTTGCGGAGTGCGTCGGAAATGTCACTGCACATAGCCTCGGTCACGCCGCCCTTGCCTACCTGATATATAGTGTCATATGTTGAAGCGATACCTCTGAGGTATGCTCTCTGTTTGCTTGTTAACATTCAATCACCGTTTCTTTCTTTAAGGAATTGGTACAGGCATCTGAGTGCCGCACCTCTGTGGCTGATATCATTTTTTTCGTCTGCGGACATTTCAGCGAGAGTTTTTTCGCCGTAAAAGAACACGGGATCATAGCCGAAACCGTTTGTTCCCCTCTGTTCATATCCGATTTTTCCCCTGCATTCGCCGCTCATGGTATGAGTGCCGTTTTCGTCGATATAGGCTATCGTACAGCAGAAAGCCGCCGAGCGCTCAGCATCGGGGATATCTTTCATTTCGTCAAGGAGTTTTGCACATTCCTGACCTTTCGGAGCATATCTTGCGGAATACACCCCCGGTCTGCCGCCGAGCGCATCAACACACAGACCGCTGTCGTCGGCAATAGTCGGCAGATGAACTGTATCATAGACAGCTTTTGCCTTTATTACGGCATTTTCCGCAAAAGTCACGCCGTTTTCGTCAGGTTCGCAGTCCGCACCTGCATCACGCTGAGAGAGTACCTCGATACCCAGCGGCGCAAGTATCTCACGGGCTTCACGAAGCTTATTTGCGTTATTTGTAGCCATTACAAGCTTAGTTTTCATCATCATTGCCCTTTCTGCCGAAAAGTCTGCTGAAGAAGCCACGTTTCTTCTTCTTTTCAGGTTCTTCCTGAACTTCCTCCTCAGCATCTGCATCGGATTCTTCTTCACTTTCGGTCTTTGAGTTTTCAACAGTTTCAACAGCCTCATTGTCAGTTTCAGGCTCTGTTTCGGTATCATTTTCAGCCTTGGCAGACTGAACTTCATCACTGTCAACAGGTGTCTCATTTTCTTCTGTTACAGGCTGATCTTCGGCTATTTCAGGAGCATTTTCCTCTGTTTCAGGTTCATTTTCCTCCGTCACAGCTTCGGTTTCAGGCACATCTTCCTCTGTCTCAGGCTCATCATCAAAGCCTTCCTCAGCATATCCCTCATCAGGAATATCCTCTGTATCATCCGATTCTTCGGCATTTTCCGTCTGCTCATCATCATCTTCGTCACTTTCATGCTCAGGCATTGACGAGAACAGTGCATCAACGAACATACGGCTGTCAAATGGCTGTAAATCGTCGATTTTTTCGCCTACGCCTATCATCTTGACAGGGATCCCGAGTTCATTCTTGATAGAAATAACGATGCCGCCCTTAGCCGTACCGTCAAGCTTGGTGAGAACGATACCCGTAATAGGCGCAGTTTCGCTGAAAAGGCGAGCCTGATTAACAGCATTCTGACCTGTTGTTGCATCAAGAACGAGGAGCACCTCACGGGAACTGTCGGGAGCTTTTTTGTCGATAATTCGGTTGATTTTGGCAAGTTCCTCCATGAGGTTCTTCTTGTTGTGAAGTCTGCCTGCGGTGTCGATAATTACAACGTCGCACTTTCTTGCCTGAGCGGCATCGAGAGCGTCATACACAACAGCGCCCGGATCAGAGCCTTCCGTGTGCTTTACGATATCAACGCCTGCACGATCAGTCCAGACCTGTAACTGGTCGATTGCTGCGGCACGGAACGTATCTGCGGCGGCAACGAGGACTTTCTTGCCCTCCTCCCTGAACTGATGGCTGAGTTTGCCGATAGTAGTGGTCTTGCCTGCGCCGTTAACGCCGATGACCATGATAACGGCAGGCGATACGGAAAGGTCGAGACCTGTATCATCGCCCATCATTTCGGCAATGACCTCATGGATAAGCTCCATTATCTCCTTCGGATCGGTAATTCCACGCTCCTTTATCTTTTTGCGGAGCTGTTCGCATATCTGCTCGGATGTCTCAACGCCGATATCGCTCATTATCATCTGTTCTTCGAGTTCCTCGAAAAGTTCATCATCGATAACGGTGAACTTGTTGAGCACACGCTGTATGCCTCCGAACAGGAAATCCTTGGTTTTTCTGAGTCCCTGGGCAATTTTCTGAATAAGTCCCATATTTATCCTCCTAAGTTTCAGATTCAGCATCGCCCTGGAAGTCCACCTGTTCCATTTTGAGGAGTTTGGAAATACCGTCCTCCTGCATGGTCACGCCGTAGAGTACATTAGCCTCCTCCATAGCGCTTCGGCGGTGGGTAACAAGGACAAACTGAGTAGTATCGGTAAAATTTTTAAGATATTGTGCGTATTTTCTTACATTGACCTCGTCAAGCGCCGCATCGATCTCGTCGAGAATACAGAACGGTGCAGGGCGAAGGCGTAAAATAGCGAAATAAATGGCAATTGCCACGAAAGACTGCTCGCCGCCCGAAAGGGAAATGAGGTTCTTGATGACCTTTCCCGGAGGTGCGACGCTTATTTCTATGCCCGATTCAAGCACATTATCGGGATCGGTGAGAATGAGTTCAGCCGTTCCGCCGCCGAAAAGCTCCACGAAAATCTCCTTGAAATTTGAGTTTATCTTACGGAAGCTTTCTGCGAAAATACGGCACATTTCAGCCGTAAGGTCAACGATTATCTTTTCAAGTTCAGCCTTTGACTTACGGACATCCTCAAGCTGTGCCGACATGAATTCATAACGCTCCGAGACTTCACGGTACTCATCGATAGCATCAACATTGACGCTTCCGAGGGCACGGATGCTGTTTTTGACTTCGGCAAGCTGTCTCTGTGCTGCGGACACATCATCAAGCTTATCAGCAAACTGTACAGCTTCGGAACGTGTCAGCTGATAGGTCTCGGAAAGCTGGTGAATAATGCCGTCACTCTCATGAAGTACCGCATCACGCCGTTCTTCGAGCCTTGTTATTTCGGCGGAGAGTTTTTCCTTTGCTTCATTGATGCCTTTAAGTCCTTTCTGCATCTCATTCACAAGACGTGTCTGCTCTGTATGGACAGTCTGATATCGTGTAATTTCGTCATTATAGGCTTTGACATTGCCCTTGAAGCTTTCAAGTTTTGCCTTTATATCGGCGATTGCGGCTTCTTTTTCCGAGATTATCTCCCTCTGTCGGAAGATCTCCTCCTCATATCTGTGACCGCTGTATTTCAGTTCTTCGAGACTGCGCTCGGCACGGGAAATTTCGCCCTCCTGCGCCTGAATATCCTTGACAAGCTCCATACTGCGTATCTTGTGACCTGACAGCTTTTCGGAGAGTTCCGCACGTTTCAGACGGAGTTTTTCACGAATTTCATTGCCCTGAGCGAGTTTTTCCTCGGCATCAGCTATCTGCTTTTCAATGTCAGCAAGCGCCTTTTCGGAATCAGCAGAAGTCTGCTTCGCCTGAGCAATGGTCTGCATGGCATCATCAACAAGTTTTCCCGAATTTTCGGACTGTGCGGACATCTGCTCGATAAGTGACGCAAGACTTGACAGCTCGGCATTGAGCCTTACTTTTTCGGCATCACAGCGGCTTATCTCCTCTTTTACTGATTCGGTGTCGAAGCTGAGTTTCGTACTCTCGGCACGAAGCTTTTCTGAATTTGCGCTGAGAACGTCTTTTTTCTTCGATAATTCGGCAATTTCCGCATCAAGCACGTCGATCTCATTCTTACGTGTGATGATACCGCCTGAGCGCTGAGCCGAACCGCCGGTGAATGAACCGCCTGCGTTTATGACCTGACCGTCGAGGGTGACTATCTTGAACTTGTAGCCGTATTTTTTGGCTATAACAGTGGCAGAATCGATATCCTCGGCAATGACGATACGGCCTAAGAGCGAGGAAATTATGCCGCTGAATCTGCTGTCATACGTAACGATGCGGCTTGCGTTCGCCACAAATCCCTCGCAGTTTTCAAGCCCGTTTTCACGCAGTTCATAGCCTTTTACAGAAGTTATCGGGAGAAATGTCGCACGGCCTGCCTTCTGCTCTTTGAGGAAGCGGATACAGCGTTTTGCGATGTCCTCATTTTCGACAATGATATTCTGCATAGCGCCGCCGAGAGCGGTCTCAACGGCAACGGCATACTGCTGTTCAACGCCGATATTCTGGGCGACAGTGCCGAAAATTCCGCCTAATCTGCCCTGTTTTGCGGCTTTGAGGACTTGCTTGACACTGCCGGTGAAGCCTTCCATATTGTTTTCGAGATCGCTGAGAATTCTGCGTCTCTGCTGTCTGTCTTTCAGCTCATAGATGACCTTCTCGAACTCATTTTTTGCCTGTTCAAAGCTTTCCCTGCGTGATTTGCAGAGTTTTTCCATGCCGCTGAGTTTGTTTGCGAGCGACTGGGCATTTTCGGCATTGAGCCTGAGAGCCTCCTCATTTTCGGCGGACTGCTTCTGATATTCAGCAAGCTTGCTGCCGAGATCCGAGTTGTTTTCCTGCAATTCTGCGAGTTTCTGACGCTGTTCGGCAATCGTTTTCACCGCAGTTTCACAGGCAAATCTGTGTTCACTTTGTTTAATATATAAACTGTTAATCTCACTGCCTGTCTTGTCGGCATTATCGCCGAGTTTGGCATTTTCAGCCTCGGCATCGGCAAATTCCTGTTCAGTCTGAGCAATGAGTTTATCAAGTTCCAAGCGCCTATTTTCAAGTTCAGCTATCTTATTTTCGGCGGTTTTACGCTCTTTTTCAAGCTTTTTGCGCACACCCTCGGCATCCGAGATGTTCTGACGTGCAGTCTCAATTGCCTCATTGCAGTGGCGGATATCGTTCTCGAAAACGGCGATCTCCGACTTCATATCCGAGGCGGACTGCTCCTCCTCAAGCATTTTTTTACGGATTTCGTCCTGTTTTATGGTACTTTCCTGCATTCTGCGGATAGCGTCCTGAATTTTCTGCTCCTCACGCTGAATGTCGTTTTCAACATTTTCGTACTCATTTCGGCTGACGAGAATTTTCTCATCAAGAGATGAAAGCTTATTTTTCAGATCATCAAGACGATTCACCCATACCGAAATTTCAAGTTTTTTGCGCTGTTCAGCCAATTTCACGAATTTCTGAGCTTTCTCGGACTGAGTTTTCAGCGGCCCGATAC
This sequence comes from Ruminococcus sp., assembly GCA_045641105.1. GTDB lineage: Bacteria > Bacillota > Clostridia > Oscillospirales > Ruminococcaceae > Ruminococcus. The sequence continues at coordinate 6,009 of JAZUGG010000103.1, forward strand.
GGCTTTCAAGTTCCGATAAAATATCCGTCAGGCGAACAAGATTTTCCTGTGCGGCAGTGAGTTTGCGTTCAGCCTCGACCTTTTTATAGCGGAATTTCGAGATACCTGCGGCTTCCTCGAAGATGTCACGCCTTTCGTTGCTTTTTGCGCCGACAATTTCTGCGATACGTCCCTGACCTATGATAGAATAGCCGTCACGTCCGAGACCAGTGTCCATGAAAAGCTCGTTAATGTCCTTCAGACGGCAGGATTTTCCGTTTATCATGTACTCGCTTTCGCCGCTTCGGTAAAGTTTTCGTGTGACTGCGACCTCCTCTCCAAGTTCGGGGAGAGTTTTGTCGGAATTGTCGATATTAAGCGTAACAGCGGCAAATCCCATAGGTTTTCTTGCAACAGTACCGGAAAAAATAACGTCCTCCATTTTGTTTCCCCTGAGAGTCTTGGTAGACTGCTCTCCGAGAACCCAGCGCACCGAGTCGCCGATATTACTTTTTCCGCTGCCGTTAGGGCCTACGACCGCTGTGAGACCTTTGTCAAAGGTCAGACCGATCTTATCGGGAAAGGACTTGAAGCCCTGTATTTCCAGTGATTTAAGGTACAATCGCTCACCTCCAAAAAAATATAAAAACGGCGAAGCCCCATACACCAGAGTCCAGAGGTGCAGACCTCTTTGACAAGGGGTGTACGAGGGGAACAGAATTCCCCTGAAAAAAAGTAAGCCGAGCGAAGCGATGATTTACGCACAACTCATTTTACCCTGCATTTATAAATCGGAACATCGTCATTTCCGACAATTTTTAAGTTAATTCCTTTATCTTTAAAATAAAGAATATTTGCCTTTTTCTGTCCCACCGCTTTGCTGATGCATTTCGGACAAACCTCAATCGTCGCATCGCCGCTGATCCCCTCGCACATTTCGGCTATTTCACGGCGATAAATATACATCTCACACAATTCACGGAACGCAGGATGATAATAACCTGCCACCATATCAGCCTCTACAAATTCAGATGCATGGAGACCGCACTTAATGACATTTATCCCCGAATTACCGAAGAAAATCATGAGTTCAGCGCAGAACCTCACCATATCATCAAGCGGTATCATGTCATACATCCCGTCAGTGAAAAGCTGTCCAAGCTTAGTATTTTTCAGCACGACAACAGGATAAATACGGACTGTATCGGGCTTGATTTCGGCTATTTTTCGGGCTGTATCCATATCATCATCAATACTGCTCATATAAAGCCCCGTCATCATCTGCAAGCCGAGTTCAAAGCCGTACTCACGGATAAGACGGCTCGCATTCACCACATCAGCCGCAGAATGTCCACGCTCATTTGCTGTCAGAACCGCATCATTCATGGACTGCGCACCAAGCTCAATTGCCGTAACACCGTACTTTTTCAGTGTTCCGAGCACCTCATCGTCAATGCAGTCGGGGCGTGTGGAACAGCGTATGCCGCTGAATTTTCCGTCACCCACAAACTCCGAAGCGGCAGTCAGCAGTTCAAGCATATAGTCACGGGGAATTGCCGTAAAACTGCCGCCAAAGAACGCTATTTCGGTATTTTCGAGAGAACTGACCTCGCCGAGCGCCCTGCGGCAGATATCACGCACCTCGTCACCGTCGGGAAGATGCTCCGCACCGCTTATCGTATTCTGATTGCAGAAACTGCACATATGCGGACAGCCGACGTGCGGTATAAAAATCGAGATATTACTGTGTTTCATAGCCCATAAGTTCAAGCGCTTCCTTTGCGGCAAGCTGTTCGGCTTCCTTCTTGCTTTTGCCCTTGCCCCTGCCGATGACCTGCGAATTCAGGCACACCTCAACGACAAATCGCTTGTTATGGTCAGGGCCTTCCTCGCCGATGAGGACATACTCCACTTTTTCTTCGGGATTTTTCTGGACAATTTCCTGCAAAAGCGTCTTGAAATCGTCAAAAACAGGCTTTTTGGAGACCATGATATCCTCCGGCATGAAGCGTAAAATATGCTTTGCGGCAGGTGCCATTCCGCCGTCGAGATAGATAGCGGCAATGACAGCCTCGAAAGCGTCGGCAAGAATCGACGGACGCTCTCTGCCGCCCGTATTTTCCTCGCCTTTTCCGAGAAGAAGGAAGTCGCCGAGACGTATCCGCTGTGCAAAAACGTGGAGGGATTTCTCGCAGACAAGCGATGCACGGAGCTTTGTAAGGTCTCCCTCCGGCACATTGAGATTCTTGTAAAGGAAGTCCGATACAACGATCGAAAGTACGCTGTCACCGAGAAATTCCAGCCTTTCGTTGCTTCCGCCCGCACGTTTTCTCTCGTTTGCATATGACGAATGGGACAGCGCATGATGCAGAAGTTCCTTATTTTTGAACGTGTAGCCGATAATATGCTCAAATTCTTCGATATTTTTCATTTCTTACTCCTTTTCATCAGCGGCAAGTTTAGCAACATAGGCTTCGATTTCGCCTGTAACATTGCCCTCAACGCATCTCTTTGCCTGTCTTACGGCATTGAAAAACGCTGTCCTGTCGGAGCTTCCGTGAGCCTTGATTACGGGCTTTTTCACGCCGAGGAGAGCCGAGCCGCCGACCTCTTTGTAATCCATCTGCTTACGGAATTGATTGATTTTTTTAATTGAAAACAGTGCGCCGATCTTGCCTGCGCCCGAAAATATCCATTTCATTTTGCCTGCAAAGAACGAGCCCATGCCCTCATAGAGTTTCAGGGCGATATTTCCAGTAAAACCGTCGGTTACGATGACCTGAACATCACCGTCGGTCATATTTCTCGCCTCGATATTTCCTGCGAAATTCAAGCCCGACTGCTCTAAAAGCTTGTATGTCTCGATCTCAAGGTCACGTCCCTTTGTCTCCTCTGCGCCAATATTCAGCAGTCCGACCTTCGGATTCTTTATGCCCATGACCTTTTCCATGTACGCACAGCCCATCATAGCGAACTGCACGAGCATTTCGGGGCGGCATTCGGTGTTTGCGCCTGCATCGGTGAGCAGAATGCTTCCCTTTGCGGCAGGCATGACGGGTGACGGAGCGATACGCTTAATGCCTTTGATACGCTTGACGATGAAGGTCGCACCCATGACCAGAGCACCTGTACTTCCTGCGGAGACAAATGCATCGCCCTTACCCTCAGCAAGAAGGCTCAGACCAAGTGCCATCGAGGAATTTTTGCCTGATTTGATGATCTCCTTCGGTTCTTCATGTATATCAAAAACATCATCTGTATGCACTATTTCTATGCCGTCGAGTGATATCGAATTCTCCTCGGCGCACTTTTTGATTTTGGTTTCACTGCCTGTGAGAATGATATTCACACCAAGTTCACGGACTGCTCTTGCACAGCCGTAAACGACCTCCAGAGGGGCATTATCCCCTCCGAAAGCATCAACAATAACTTTCACTGCCAACTCTTTTCAGCTCCTTTTCGAGAGCCTCAACGGCTCTTTCAGCATAAGCCATATATTTTTGTTTTTTATCTTTGATCTTTAGTCCGATGTCGGGAAGGATACCCATGTTTGCGCCCATAGGCTGGAATTTTCCGTTATTGAATGTGTCACTTATATAAGCTGAAAGCGCACCTGTCATTGTCTCCCGTGGGAGGACAACTGGTTCAAGTCCGAGAAGTTTTCTCGCACAAGCCATGCCTGCGATAATGCCGCTTGCCGCCGATTCCATATAGCCCTCAACGCCTGTAATCTGACCTGCAAAATAAATTTCAGGGTGCTCACGCATTGAGAAATCGGAATTCAGGAGCACGGGACTGTTTATGAACGTGTTCCTGTGCATCACGCCAAACCGCATGAATTCGGCATTTTCAAGCCCCGGTATCATTGAAAAGACACGTTTCTGCTCGCCAAATTTCAGATTAGTCTGAAAGCCGACAAGGTTGAAAAGCGTACCCTCGCTGTTTTCACGGCGAAGCTGAACAACGGCATACGGTCTCCTGCCTGTTTTCGGATCATCGATACCTACAGGCTTCATCGGGCCGAATCTCATGGTATCAACGCCTCGTGAAGCAAGCTCCTCGATAGGCATACAGCCCTCGTAAACGCTGAACGGATGCGTTTCAAAGTCCTTCAGCTGAACCCTCTCCGCACCGACAAGAGCGGCATGGAAAGCAAGGTATTCCTCCTTGTTCATTGGGCAGTTTACATAATCAGCATCACCTCTGTCATAGCGTGATGCATAAAAAGCTTTGTCCATATCGAGACTTTCAGCGGTCACGATAGGAGCGGCGGCATCGTAGAAGCTCAGTCCCTCGCCGCAAAGCTGACGGATTTTCTCAGCCATAGCGCCTGATGTAAGCGGGCCTGTGGCGATAATCACCGTACCTTCGGGAATTTCCGTCACTTCGCCGCCGATGACCTCGATATTCTGATGTGACCTTATTTTTTCGGTGACAGCATCGGAAAATTTCTCACGGTCAACCGCAAGAGCGCCGCCTGCCTCGACTGAATTAGCCTTAGCGCACGGCACAGTCAGCGAACCAAGCATTTCCATTTCATGTTTGAGCAGACCTGCGGCGGATTCAAGACGTGCGGCTTTGAGCGAATTTGAGCATACAAGCTCCGCAAAACCGCTGTATTTGTGGGCAGGCGAATATTTTTCAGGCTTCATTTCATAAAGTTTCACGCTTAATCCTGCCTGAGCGAGCTGCCATGCTGCCTCACAGCCTGCCAGTCCCGCACCTATAACACTTACAGTGTGACTCATTTCTTCAGCTCTCTTTCATAGCCGCAGCCTTCATTTTCACAGACAAGTTTTCCCGATTTACCGCCCTTTGTAAAGAGATTTTTGCCGCACTGAGGGCATTCCTCCTTGGTCGGTACGTTCCATGTCATGAAACTGCAGTCAGGGTATCCCTCGCAGCCGTAGAAGCTTCTGCCCTTCTTGGATTTTTTGAGTAGCATACGTTTGCCGCAGCGTGGGCATTTTCCGTCGGCTTCAACGACAATTTTCTTTGTATTGCGGCAGTCAGGGAAACCGGGGCAGGCATAGAATTTGCCGTACTTGCTGTACTTGATGACCATATTCTTGCCGCAAAGCTCGCATATTTCATCGGTCTCCTCGTCGGGCACTTTCACTCTCTTGCCGTCCATAGCCTCCTCGGCTTTTTTGAGCGTTTCGGAGAAATCATCGTAGAATTCGTGGAGAGTGCTCACCCAATCCTTCGAGCCGTTTTCGACCTCATCGAGATTATTTTCCATATCAGCGGTGAATTTTGCGTCAACGATTTTATCAAAATGGTCTTTCATCAGATCGGTTATGACCTCGCCGAGATTTGTCGGTTTAAGGGCTTTTCCCTCGTGTTCAACATAGCGGCGTGACGTAATTGTGGTGATAGTCGGGGCATAGGTAGACGGTCTGCCGATGCCGTTTTCTTCGAGCGCCTTGATAAGCGAAGCCTCGGTATAACGTGCAGGCGGCTGAGTAAAATGCTGATTTCCTGCGATGGACTTGAGTTTCAGCTTGTCGTCAGCTTTAAGTTCAGGGAGCATTTTCTTCGTTCCCTCGTCGGTGTCGCTCGTTTCAACGTAGAGTTTCATGAAGCCGTCGAACTTTACTGAGTAGCCTGATGCCCTGAAAGTACAGCCGTTAGCCTCTATATCGGCGGAAACCGTGTCAAGGAGAGCGTTTGCCATCTGGCTTGCGATAAATCTCTCCCATATAAGCTTGTAAAGACGATACTGGTCTGAGGAAAGACTGCTCTTTACTCTTTCAGGCGTAAGATCGGGAGTTGACGGACGTATAGCCTCGTGAGCGTCCTGAGCATTGCTCTTGGATTTGAAGGTTCTCGGCTCAGGCGGCAGATACTCCTTACCGTAAACAGTCTCGATATACTGAGCGGCGGCGGCTTTAGCCTCGTCGGAGATACGCAGACTGTCGGTTCTCATGTATGTGATAAGACCAACAGCGCCCACGCCTTCAACGTCAACGCCTTCGTAGAGTTCCTGTGCGGCTTTCATGGTGCGCTTTGCGGCGAAACTCAGCTTTTTGGAGGCTTCTTGCTGTAAAGTTGATGTGATGAACGGCGGCGACGGCTGTTTCTTTGTGACACGTTTCTTTACTGATTTTACGATATATTCGGCATTTTCCAGACGTTTGAGGATATTGTCGGCATCGGTCTGGTTCGGTATTTCGAGCTTTTCGCCGTCAACTGCAACGAGAGCGCCATCGAATACACGGCGTGATGACGGAGCGGTGAAGGTAGCATCGATAGACCAGTACTCCTTCGGAACGAATTTGCGTATCTCGTTTTCACGGTCAACAACAAGGCGGACAGCAACAGACTGTACACGTCCTGCGGACAATCCACGCTTGACCTTTTTCCAGAGGAACGGACTTAGCTCATATCCCACCAGACGGTCAAGGATACGTCTTGCCTGTTGAGCGTTAACGAGGTCGATGTCGATCTTATGCGGATCGTTCATGCCGTTTGTAACGCCTGTTTTTGTTATCTCATTGAACGCAACACGATTGTTCTCGTTCATATCAAGTTTAAGCATTTGTGCTATATGCCATGATATAGCTTCACCCTCACGGTCGGGGTCGGTTGCGAGATAAATTTTATCGCATTTCTTGGCACGTTTTTTCAGTTCCTTGATAACGTCCTCTTTGCCCTTCATATCGGTATACTGCGGCTGAAAGTCATGCTCCTTGTCAACGCCCATTTTCGATTTCGGAAGGTCACGGATATGTCCCATAGAGGCAATTACCTCATAGCCCGAACCAAGATATTTCTGTATTGTTTTAGCCTTTGCAGGCGACTCAACTATTACTAAATCTGACATTGTATTTTCCCCTTACTGGCATAATTCAAACATTTTTCCCGGAAGCGAATCGATAATTCCGAGTATTTCAAGCTCTGTAAGCTCAGGCAGAAGTTCCGCTGGGGTGATGCCGAGTTTAGAGCACATTTCATCGATGTGAAGCTTTCCGCTGTTCAGTTCCCTGACAATGTTCTGCTGAAGCTGTGGAAGTGAACCGAACTGATAGGTCTCAGGTTCGGCAGCTTCTTTTTTACTGCGTTTACGTTTGCGTTCTGTCTTTCGTGGAAGGACATCACTGGTGTCAAAATCAATTATTTTAGCGCTTCTTCCCTCACGTATGATACCCGCTTCCCTGCCCGTGAACATGGTGTTCAGAGTATCACGTATCTCCATATCAATCGAATTTCCGACTTTGAAGCAGTCGAGGATATCGCCTGAACGGTAAAGCGGCACTGCGCCCTCCGCAAGAAGCTGGATATTTCCGCCATAACGGCTGTCGAAGATGTCGGCAGGCGGAACAACGAATATCTCCCTGCCCTCCTCGGATGCGAGATTGGCAGTCAGGAGAGAACCGCTTTTGAGTGAAGCCTCGAAAACTGCGGCAACTCTGCCCAGAGCGGCGAGAATACGATTGCGTCCCGGAAAATTTTTTGGCAGAGGAGAAGTTTCAGGCGGATACTCCGAAATGAACAGACCGCCGCTGCCAAGAATAATCTCCTTATACTGCACATTCGGCTTAGGATAGGCAACATCAACGCCGCATCCCAGAACGCAGATCGTCGGAAAATTCCTCTTTGCAGCTGCAAGATGCGAGGCGATATCGATACCGACGGCAAAGCCGCTGATTATCATAATATTTTTTGAGGCAAGTTCACCGCATATCCTGTCGCATACCCGAAGGCTGTATTCGGATGCATTTCTCGTACCTACCGAAGTGAGTGTCCGAGAAGCGCCGAGACACGCAATATTTCCCATATAATAGAGCACGGCGGGAGGATTGAAAAGGTGTCTGAGCTGAATCGGATAATTTTTGTCCGAATAGCCGATAACGCCGATATTTTTCCTCCGATAGTCACTTATAGCCTTTTCGGCATCCGTGATCAGGATTTTTCCGCAGTTCTCACGTTCCCTGTCATTGAGAACAATGTTGACATTCCCCTCTGAGAGAGCCGTGAACGCATCCTCAGCGTTCTGAAAAAGGCACATTACCTCCCATATGCGGCGGCTTCCGACACCGAAAACCATTGACAGCCAGAGCCAGTACTTAGTTTCATTCATAAAATCAGCCCCCTGTTTTTCCTTATTTTTCACATTTCCTTTTCTGAGGGAAACCCTTTTGAGAAAGGGTTCTCCCTCAGACTCCCTTCCTAAAACTTTTGGGTGTTTTAGTGTATCTGATATGGGACATAAGTCCCATATCAGATACACCATAATGCTAAAAGTCTTTGGAAAGGGGTTCGGGGAAGAACCTTTCCTCAGAAAGGTTTGCCCCGACAAAAGGCATTATTTTTTCAGTTCCCACATTAAAATTCCTGCGGCCATGGCGGCGTTCAGGGAATTTATATTTCCGTTCATCGGAATAGTTATCCTGCGTGTGCAGCGCTGTGACACCTCATGCGGCAGACCATTTCCCTCATTGCCGATAAATACAGCCTGTCTGCCTTCAAAATGACAATCAGTGACCTTGACTGCGTCCTTATCAATAACCGCAGCCGACGACTCAACGCCGCTTTCCGCAAGCATCTCAAAAAGCCTGTCAGTGTCATTCTCGGTCATGATATCCATACGGAAAACCGAGCCCATAGTAGAGCGTATGACCTTCGGACTGTAGAGTTCGCACGTTCCCGAAAGAATAATACCGTCAATGCCCAGTGCATCAGCAGTACGGATTATCATTCCGGCATTGCCGGGATCCTGCAAGCCGTAAAGAACGACATATCGCCCGTTATCGGCAAAATTCAGCCTTTTCTGAACAGGAATGCGGCAAATCGCAAACACACCCTGCGTAGATTCGGTTGAAGCTATCCTGTTTCCAAGTTCATTTGAAATAACAAGAATTTTTGCATCTCTCAAATCAGCCTGAACCCAGTCAGCACCCAGTTTATCAAAAGTATTCTTAGTGAAGATAAGGTGCGATATATCGGCATTTTCACGGATAGCATCCTCGACTATCCTTACCCCCTCCAACACGAATAAGCCGTACTGAAGTCTCTCTTTTTTTGAGGAAGAAAGCTTCTGATACAGCTTGATAACGGGATTATCTTTTGATGTTATAATATTTTCCAAAACTGCACCCCCGATACTATCCAAAAGGCGAATATATTTCGTCAAACAAGGGCTGTCGAGGAAGCCAGCCCCTACATTCAGGCTATCCTGCGTCAACTTTTTGTAGGGGACGGCGTCCCCGACGTCCCCTGAAAGATCGATCTGAAATGCACAGCATGAACAGCAGTGCTGCACATTATAGTTACTCAGTATAATATGCGATATACCGAGGAATATGCGGATTAATAAAAACACGCTCTTAATTAATTAAGAAGCGTGTTTATAGTTTTAATTAAAGAGCAGCCTTAGCCTTTTCAACGATAGCTGTGAAGCCTGCAGCGTCTGTGATAGCGATCTCAGAGAGCATCTTTCTGTTGAGAGTGATGCCAGCCTTCTTGCAGCCGTTCATGAATGTTGAGTAGTTCATGCCGTTGAGCTTAGCAGCAGCAGAAATTCTTGTGATCCAGAGCTGTCTGAACTGTCTCTTCTTCTGCTTTCTTCCGATGTATGCATAGTTGCCGGACTTCATGACAGCCTGTTTAGCCATCTTGAAGTGTTTGCTCTTTGAGCCCCAGTAGCCCTTAGCAAGCTTTAAAGTCTTATTTCTTCTCTTGCGAGTCATCATTGCACCTTTAATACGTGCCATAGTCTTTTACCTCCAAAAATGAAATTACCGAAAACCGATTTAGTGTTCCCTGCGGATAAGTCCGCTTACGAATTAAAGATAAGGAACGACCTTCTTGATTGTAGGAGCGTTTGTGCAGTCAGCAACGCCTGCGTTACGAGCGATTCTCTTACGCTTTGTATCCTTCTGAGTGAGTCTGTGTCTCTTGTTTGTGTGCTGATACTTAACCTTACCGGTTCCTGTAATCTTAAAACGCTTTTTTGCGCCTGAGTGAGTTTTAACCTTAACCTTTGCCATTTTATGATCCTCCTTACTTAGCGGCTTTAGGAGAAACGAACATTACAATGCTGCGTCCTTCCATTTTAGCCGGCTTTTCCACAGTGCCGACAGCTGAAACTGCTTCCTTGAAACGCTCAAGCAGCTCATCGCCGAGCTGTGGATGTGCAATAGCTCTTTTGCGGAATCTGACTGAAACCTTGAGTTTGTCTCCGCCCTCTAAAAACTTAACAGCCTGATTGACCTTAGTTTCAAAGTCATGAGTGTCAATGGTGGAGAACATTCTGATCTCCTTTATTGCGACAACTTTCTGGTTTTTCTTGGCTTCCTTTTCACGCTTCTGCTGTTCAAAGCAATACTTTCCGTAGTCCATAATACGGCATACAGGCGGTGTTGCCTGCGGAGCGATCTTTACGAGGTCAAGATCCTTTTCATAAGCCATCTGCTGTGCTTCTTTAGCTGATAATACACCGAGCTTCGTTCCGTCAGCGTCGATTACGAGAATTTCCTTATCTCTTATTTCTTCGTTGATCTGCAGTTCCTGTTTGCTAATCGTCATGCACCTCCAAGCGATTAATATAAAACAAAAATGAGTGCAGAATATATCCGCACTCATACAATACATCGATAATTCTCACAGCATAGCCGTGTACTTATTAACATATTGACCGTTTCAGCATAGCCCGACGGTGAGAACGCATAGTTCTGCTTTGTTTACTCAAATAGTATACTCCATTTTCTGTCATTTGTCAAGCGTCTTTCTGATTTTCGTCATTTTGTACAGTATCATCTGTATAATCGTCCGTCTTTTCGGTGATAAGTTCCTTTATTTTTTCCCATATCGCAAGCTTTATCCTGTATTTCTTCGGTTTTTTCATGATATCACGTTCTTTTTCGGAGAAATATTCGTCCTCGGTTTTCTTGTTATCGGTCACATCGGAGGCGGCAGGCAGACACAGCGGCGGATACATCACGCACCACCAGTTATGACCTTTCGCCTCGCCTATCTCAATGCGCAGAGCACGGTATTCCCCCGCAGGCATCGTGATATCGCCGTATTCACGCTCGTCAAAATCGATATCCTCTATCGAAGCCCTGACAGGATAATAACAGCCGTAGTCCTCAAGGGTTATTTCTGCAAGAGTTTCAATGTCACGCAGTTTCCTCTCGGCAGTTTCCTCGGCTTCTTCAAGATTTTCCGCACCCGAAAGTATTCCGCTGTCAAGGAGCACATCACGCACTTTAAGCTTCATGTTCTGGTCAAATTCGCTGTCGGAATTGGCAAGGATATGCAGTCTGAGGACATTCTGCCGCAGTCCGTCAAACGCCAGTCCGTCGCTGATAATTGTGCCTATGTTGGATATAAGTATCGTCAGTATGAGCGCCGCCGACATCATCATAAATAAATGCTTTTTCATTTAAGTCACCTCATAAATGAGTATAGACCAATTCCAAAGCATTATTCACCGAACATAAAATTATCGGTACTTCCGCAGTTTTTCCGCCCTTTATCGGGGCAAACCTTTCTGAGGGAGAACCCTTTCTCAAAAGGGTTCCCCTCAGTAAAAGGATGGAAGTACTGTAGAAGTACCGATAAATTATGTTTCCGGAAGTGACTTAATAAGGTCAAGGAGAAGTTTCTGGATAGCGAGGGCATCGAGGTTAGTAACGCCGTCATTGTTGCCTGCACAGTCTGCGTTACGCCAGCCCTGTGGAGTTATATGAGACTTGTCGCTGCCGTCGAGACCGTAAACATCAGGATTTACGAGTGCCTGCATTATCATAACGGTATCAGCAAGATTTACACTGCCGTCATTGTTTGCATCGCCATAGAGTATAGTATCTATAGGGCCGCCGCTTACTTCACCTTTTTTGGTCGTAGTCTGTCTGTCGCCGCTTTCATAAGCATCATGATTGCCCTGAGATGACGAGGTTGTGATAACAGGCTCAGTAGATTTTACTGTTGTTACAGTAGTTGTTTCTGTAGTTTTTATGGTTGTTGTATTTGTTGTGGTTGTTGTAAGCTTGGTAGTTGTGATCTTGGTTGTGGTTTTCTTGGTAGTTGTTTCTTCCTCTGCAAATTCCGGAACCGAACCGTCAGGCTCGATACCGCCTACGAGAACGCCGTCTGCATAAACGCAGATGTGTTCGTTTTTCTTTTCAACGCCGTTAGCAAAGAATGCGTCGTCCTGAGTATAGACCTCAAGTTCCTGATAAGACCAGTCGTTCTTAGGATTCCATGTATCGCCGTAGTACATACCAACGAGGAACTGATACTTCTTGCCTGAGTTTGCGATGCAGTAGCCGTCCCATGTTATTTCAGCATAGTAAACATTCGGCATCTTGTCATACTTGATAAGCTTCTTTTCGAGAACGCCGTCTGCACCCTCAACTTCGGTCGATGACTGGTCGTAGAGTTCGCTTACGGTAAGTCCGTCGATATTTGATACCTCGCTGAGGTCATAGTAATAACGTACAGAGATCTTGTCGGCAGGCTTTGTTTCGCCTGTCATGACCTTGAAGGATACCTTTGTTACACCTGCATCATCATGCGGATCGTCGATACCTGCGGCTTCAACCCAGTAGCCCTTTGCGCCGCCTTCGCCGCCTGCGCTTCCACGCTTTTCGTCCTCGGGCGGGAAGTCAGGTGTAGGAGCCATTTCAGGTGTGCCGAAATACTCATAAAGACCTGCACAAGCGCCTACGAATGCGGCGTTGTAGTCGATAGTAACTTCGTTGCCTACCCAGTCTGATGTTACGTCGGTATGTTTATCATCTCCGCCGGGGCCGCCTGCAAGAGCACCCCAGAGAATGTGTCTGTGCTCACGGGGATCTTCTGCTTCGAGAAGTCCTGATGCTGCACGGTGGTGAGGATACTTGACAGCATTGTCGTTGTAGCCTACGATATATGCACGGTTCATCGGGTTATCGCCCATGATGTAGTGCATCTGATCCTGTGCCCATTCGCTGTATTCGGAAGGCTTGCCGTCGTTCTTGTACTTGTCGAAAACGAGGGCGATGAGCTGCATTGCAGTGTTGTAACGTGCAGAGCCCCAGATCTGGAGGAATGCATAGCCTCCGGGAGTTTCAAGGCCTTTCCATACCTTGAAGCACTTTTCAACTTCGTCCCAGAAATCAGTGAAAACATACTCGTTCTTGCCCTGTGCTTTTCTTACCATGTTAACGAGGTCAAGCTCAGGATGCTGCTGATTTATGATAGCCCATCTCATACCTGCGCCGCTCCACATATCGTTCCAGCAGTAGCACCAGCCAGACGGAGCATAGTAGTCATAATATTCGGCAGCTTCTTCAAAATATGAAGCATCACCTGTACACTCATACATCCATGAAGCAGCCCAGCAGTAGTCATCTTCCCACTTGTTTGAGCCGTAATACTGCTTAGGGCCGTCGCCGTTGTCGGAAAGTTCCTTTTCGTGTTCGTTTGAGAAATCCCAGAGAGCCTTTGCATAGTCAAGAGACTTTTCGGCATACTCAGGATCGGTGTCCTTGAAGTTGAGGTAGTTGATAGCAAGCGATGCGCAGGCAGAAGCAACATAGTCGGTCTGCGGCTTGTCAACTGTCAGGAAGAATGCAGGTCTTGACATTGAGTCAACTTCAGGTGATTCCCATATAGCGTGGTCGATATCGCCGTCGCCTACCTGATAGCAGTGAGCGATCACCTTGCCGTCCTTGTCACGGAAGGTACACTTCATGAGATAGTCGTTGAAATAACGGATAATAGTCTCGATATGGTCAGCCTGACCTGTCTTTTCATAGGCATCACGGAACTCATAGTAGCCCCAGCCGAGAGTTGCGGCTGAATAGTTTTCAGGCATACCGAATTCAACGTGGTCACCGGCATCGTGGAAGCCGCCTGCAACGTCAACGCAACCGTCGCCGTCAGGATCGAGAACGTCCTTGTACTTTTCGATAAAGGAAGCGGAAAGGTTAGTACCTACGCTCTTTTCGTCCATTGGCTGGAGCGGCACCTGTGCGTCATAGGTATGGCAGTTGCCTCTCCATGAAAGGCGGTTGTTGTCCTCAACACCCGTACCGCACATATTAGCGTCGTAGAAGTAGATAGAGTACTGGAGAGCACGGGCATAGTCGTAATCCAGACCTGAATCTTTGACTACTTCGCTGATCGGAGCTGCCTTGATAACTTCTTCGTCATCAGCAGCCCATACAGGCATAGCCGATGCTGTGTAAGAAACAGCAGCCACAAGGCTCATTGCAGCAGCAATGATTTTGTTTGTTTTCATTTGTAATTTTCCTCCTCAATAGTTGTTTTTCCCTAAAAAACGCATCTCACGGCACATCACGCAGTCACCGCACCTGATTTCCAAGAAGGTCAGCAGCAAAAGCCGCATCAATAGGCAGAATTCGTCGGAAACAGCGCAAAACTGCATAAAATATGTCACAAGCTGCACTTGCGTTATTTTGGGGTATATATCATCATACAAGGCGTGTATGACGTTTACCATTTAACAAGATCGAGCTTGTATTTCTGAATTTCAAGGGCATCACGGTTAGTAACGCCGTCATTCCCGATGACATCGGCGTTTGCAAGTCCCTGACGTGTGATATGGCTCGGTTCACTGCCGTTCAGTCCGAATTTCGGCATATTGGCAATGGACTGCATGATAAGCACGACATCTGCGAGATTTGTCTGTTCATCACAATTGGCATCGCCTTTTTTTGTAACTTTCACTGAAGGAGCAGTAGTCCTTTCCAAAGGCGAACCGGTCACAGGATTCGGCGAAAGAGTAACAGATATCATTCCTGTCGTCGAAGCCGGAGGACTTGTTGTTGTAAAAGTCGTTGTTGAAGCATATTTCTCAGTAGTTTCAGCAGTCGTGGTCTCCGAAGTAGTCACAGGAGTGGTCTTAGCAGTCGTATCAGGCGTACTTTCGCCGTTTATCGGGTATTTTTTAAGGTCAGGCAGTTCATCAAGAGTGATGCAGTAGTCGCTGTTGTAAATCTCAATGAGGTTGTCAACAGGGTTATTCTGCTCGCTTGTGAGGTAGTTCATGTACCACGGGCAGAAATAGAGCCAGCCTGCCTTGTCGTTCACAAGATTTTCGAGTGACGGAATGGAGTCATTTTCGGACATGGTGACCATTTTCTGACATCCGGTAAGCTGAACGAGACTGTAGAAAGTTGACGAAATAGAGCTGAGATTCGGCAGTCCGTCCATGGCGTTGTACTTGTCGCAGCCGATGATATCCACCACATCGTCGCCCGGATACCAGTCATAGGAAGTGGCATATGCAGAACTTGTCCACACCCAGATGAGGTTGTCCAGACCGTACTCGTTCGTCAGCTTGTCATAGAGGAAACGGTAGAGTTTCTTGCAGGGTTCAGCGCCCTCAGCACCCCACCAGAACCATGCGCCCTCGGCTTCGTGGAGAGGTCTCCAGAGAACGGGAACGTCGGCTTCTTTTAATTTAAGCATTTCCTGAGCAATTAAGTCGATGTCGGCAAGGAGTTTTTCGTGCTCCCATGTGCCCTCCGTAAGGGCTTTCGTGACGCTGAAAGTCGTGAAAGGAGTATTTCCCGTCGATTCCACATAGAACGCAACGCCGTTGTTTTCCTCGTCAGACGGCACATTCCAGTGCCATGTGACGGTAGCGATGCCGTGGTACTCGTTCACCCATTCGATAACACGTTCAGGTGCATGGTCACGCCAGTCAGAGCTTGTATTATAGGCAAGAAAGTCGATTCCACGAATTGCAGGCTGCTTGCCCGTCTTATCCATAATGTACTCAAATTCAGCCTCATTGTCCTTGATGAACGTGTCGGGATCGCTCCACAGATTGTAGTTGTGGTCGCCGCAGTACTCTTGCTGACCTGCGATGATGTGTTTTCCGTACTGGTCGCAGAGGTAGCTGTAGAGCCTTTTTGCCGAATCAGAGGCATTCGGGTTGGACAGTTCACGGGTAGGCGAGAGATTTCTCAGCTTGTCGTCGGCAGGCTTTATGGTAAGATAGTCGAAGAACGTGTACCCCCAGTAGGCTTTGAGTTCAATGGTATTCACGCCCTTTTTGAGATTGACCACACCAGCCTGTATTTCGGCAAATTCAGGGGTATACGGAAAGCTTATCTCCCCCTGATTCACGCCGTTGACGTTGAGGTACTGAACCTTTTTGTTCGGATCGCTCGGTTCGCAATAGCCGATAGCTATCTCATAAAGACCGTCCTCAGGGACATCAGCCTCGATGCTGACAGTCGTGCCCTTCTGGTCGAGATAGGAAAATCCCTTGCCCGAAAATCCGCTGAGATCGGTATTTTCAGGGAAATCGCCAAGCTTTACATCGGACGCACCGTCGGCGTGGATCTTGCCGCCGTCAGTTTTTCCGTCCTCGAATTCATACTTCAAAACATTGTCTGCTGCGGAAATACTGCCTGTCCTGCATACATTCATCGGCTCTCCGACAGCAGCGCACGCAACAAAAAAAGCGGCAGCAGCAGCAAATGTACGTCTTAAATGACGCTTCATTTAATATCCCTCCTGATTTATCCATAACGATACCGTTTAGCAGCCGAGTTAAATGTTAAGTGATAAATTAAGACAAAATAGTAAATAATCCGCTAAATTATTATGATACAGTATAATCATACCATATTTCAACTGAAAATGCAAGTGATTTTACAAAATTATGCTCAAAACGGCAAGATTAATTTTTTTCGCAATAAATGGTCAGGAGATACGCCGCCTTAACAGAAATTTTCTCAGCAGACTGCTGACAATGAGTGAGATAATGACGAAATTCAGCGCAAATTCTGACAATCTTACGGTTTTTCCGCCGTTTTTCAGGTGTGATGTGCTTTCGGATGATGCCGAAAATCTTATGCCGCTCATTTCCGCATAGCGGTCGGCAGGCGAACTATCGAAGCCTGACAGGGTAAATCCGGCTTTTACAGCCGCTCCCATATTTGACGGAATGAAGCCGAAAGCCTCTTTTCCGATGCTTCTGAGCGATTTTGGAATGCACACGGATTCAAGCGAACTGCACATATAAAAGGCTCTCTCTCCTGTTTCGGACAGATTTTCGCCAAGCGATACACAGCTGAGCATAGTACAGCCTGAAAAGCAAAAATCGCCGATTTTTCGGATATTACTCGGAATCCTGACCTCTCCGAGATTTGTGCAGGCACGGAAACAGGAGTCGGGAAGCTCCGTCAGTCCGCTTGGAATCCTCATGTACGACAGCTTAGTACAGCCGCAGAAACAGCCCTCGCCCAGACTTACAACACTGTCAGGCAAGGGGGCACTTTGCAGAGAATCGCAGGCATAGAAGGCATAATTGCCGATTTTTCGCAAAGAATCAGGAAAAATCACCCGTCTGAGCGTAAGGCACGACGAAAACGCCCTTTCACCTATCTCAGCAACGGGACAGCCCTCTATTTCGTGCGGGATATCGATAAATTCAGGCTCTCCCTCGTATCCTGTGACCACAGCCACTCCGTCAGTTACAGTATACGTAAAACCTCCCGAATTTTCGGCGTATACGTCACATACACAGCAATCTGCGCAACAAATGAACAAAATTATCACAACAAAACGCAATAAATGTAAAAAAACTTTCATATCATCATCTCCGATCCGCATATAATTTTAATCCATTATATGTGATTTTTAAACCAAAAATTTCTGATGATATTCACTATTTTCCGACTCTGCGTTGCGTATTTACTGCTCGTTATACATATTTATCAGAATTATTTTGTTGAATTATGCAGAATGATGCATTAATAGTTCATTTACATATAACGACATTTCCGCTCTTTCACACAATTTTCATTTATATCACAATTTACCTGTTGTAATATTACGAAAAGTATGATATACTTTTGTCATGGGTAACAGCGCACAAAACCAAATACTTGGTTTTATGCATTTTGCCATGAAATAGGAGGAACTTTTACATATGGAAGAAAACAAAAATAACAAACAGCATTTTGCAGGCTTTGCGGTACTCTGCATTGTGCTTCTGCTGATATTCAACGCCGTGGTCATGCCGAATCTCACGGCTAAACCGATAAAAGAGACGAATTACAGCTTCTTTCTGAAACAAATCGAAGAAGATACAGTCCGTCAGGTGCAGATCGAAAGTGACAAGATCAAATTTGAGGTCGAGGCTGACGGCGAAAAGAAAACATATTCAACTGTACGAATAGACGATCCGAATCTCGTTGACCGTCTACACAAAAACAAAAATATTGATTTTACAGGGAAAATCGTACAGCAAAGCCTTTTACAGCAAATCGTGATAGGCTGGATATTACCGTTTGTATTTATCACTTTGATGTTCAGTCTTGTTACAAAGATTCTCGGCAAGCGAATGGGCGGACTCGGAAATGCCATGTCTTTCGGCAAAAGCAACGCTAAGATCTACGTCAAGGCACAAACAGGCAAAACTTTTGACGATGTTGCAGGTCAGGACGAAGCCAAAGAGGCGCTTGAAGAAATCGTCGATTTTCTCCACAACCCGCAAAAATACGCTGAAATCGGCGCAAATCTGCCTAAAGGCGCACTTCTTGTAGGCCCTCCTGGTACAGGTAAAACTCTCCTCGCAAAGGCAGTCGCAGGCGAGGCAAATGTCCCGTTTTTCTCGATATCAGGCTCTGAATTCGTGGAAATGTTCGTCGGCATGGGTGCGGCTAAGGTTCGTGACCTGTTCAGTCAGGCTAATCAGAAAGCTCCGTGCATTGTTTTTATTGACGAAATCGATACAATAGGCAAAAAAAGAGATGGTCAGATTGGCGGAAATGACGAAAGAGAACAGACGCTTAATCAGCTTCTGACCGAAATGGACGGCTTTGACGGCAAAAAGGGCGTTGTCATTCTTGCGGCTACAAACCGCCCTGAATCGCTTGATCCCGCACTTCTCCGTCCGGGAAGATTTGACCGCCGCATCCCCGCCGAACTCCCCGACCTTGCCGGCAGAGAGGCAATTCTCAAAGTCCACGCAAAAAATATCAAACTCGATGAGGACATCGATTTCAAGGCTGTAGCAAGGGCTACGGCAGGCGCATCGGGCGCAGAACTGGCTAATATCGTCAATGAGGCGGCTCTCCGTGCAGTCAGAAACGACAGGACTTTCGTGTCTCAGACCGACCTCGACGAGAGCGTGGAAGTCGTTATCGCAGGTTATCAGCGTAAAAATGCCGTAATTTCGCAGAAAGAAAAGGAGATCATCGCCTACCACGAAATCGGTCACGCCCTCGTTGCTGCGAAGCAAAAGGAATCCGCTCCTGTCCACAAAATCACGATAATCCCCCGTACTTCGGGCGCTCTCGGCTATACCATGCAGGTTGACGAGGAGGAAAAATTCCTCATGTCCAAGGAGGAGGCTATGTCGAGAATCGCCGTACTTACGGGCGGCAGGTCGGCTGAGGAAATCGTTTTCAGCACCTGCACCAGCGGCGCTTCAAACGACATTGAAAAGGCTACGAAACTTGCCCGTGCCATGGTAACACGCTACGGTATGAGTAATAATTTTGACATGATAGCCCTCGAAACCATAACAAATCAGTATCTCGGCGGAGATGCGTCACTCGCTTGCTCAGCGGAAACAGCATCGAAAATCGACGATGAGGTAAATAATATAATCAAAACTGCACATACCGAAGCGGCAAATATCCTCACTGAAAACATCGATAAACTTCATGAACTTGCGAAATATCTCCTTGAAAAGGAAACTATTACCGGTGAAGAATTTATGAACATTCTGAACAATAAACCGCAGGCTGATGCAGCATAACATACAAAAAACGGGACAGCTTATCTGTCCCGTTTTCTCATATTCCAAGTATGTCCTTTGCGGTCGATTCAGGTATTCCGCTTGCGATAAGTTTCTGAAGCGCCTCCAGCAATCCTTCTGCTCTGCCCTCCGCTCTGCCTTCTTCTCTTTGTTCGTTGGCAAATCTTTCTTCATCATATTCAGTGATACACATACGCTTCACCTCCGCTTTGTTTGCGACTATAAACGGTTTGATAATCGAATCATTCGATAAATCGGCAATCGCCATATCTATCGCCGCTTCAATAGTTTCCGTATTCTTCTTGTGAGTTCTTATCCTGTCGATAAAAAATGAATACTCCTTTAACGGCTTACAGGCTTCAAGCAGCTCTGCATTATGCCCGTAATTCACGTTTATCATTGTAACTGTAAGTTCAATGTCGGACTTTGAACTGAACGAATCGCTCAGTTTGAGCACTGTCCTGTCATCTTTGTTCGCTGTGCCGTTGTAAAAGCAGACACATCTTGGTGTCGGAGCAAACTGCTGTTTTGAGCTGTATCTGTGATAGCTCCTGTCATTCTCGACAAATTTGCTGTAGACCATGCCTGCATAGATAAAAAATCTCATGGGCATATTCGGGTTATAGGATGACTGCTGCTCATAAAAATTCATGGTGTCCGAAATAAGAAACGAAACATCATTTTTCATGCTCATATAAACAGCTTCTTCGATCGTCGTAAGCTTTATTGCATCAGGATCAGTGTATGAAGAACCATTTATGGCGTTATACAGGCTCAGAGTCCACTCCTTATTATTCGGATTGCCGAAAATGAATTTGAACAACCTGTCCTTATATTCACGATTTGCCGTCATTTCGCTGATTTCAGCCGTCATAGCAGTCACCTCCGGAAGATATCCTTTTTTCAATTATAGTATAGCACATTTTCACTGAAAAATCAAGACTGACAGTGCAAATTTCCGCATCAGCCAAAAGTATGAAAAAGGCGGCATATATCAGATTTTCGCCGTTCAACTTATAGTATAAATATTTAATCAGGGCTTTTTTCCAAAATACTATTGCTCCGCCAATTAAGTCTTGAATATTTTATACGAAGTAATGAAGAAGAAAGTCAAGGAAGAAAGCCGCAGAAATACTGACGTATTTCAAGGTTTTCTGACGTAGAATTTCTTCTTCAGGACAAGCAGAAAAATTC
>JAZUGG010000104.1:0-9438 GCA_045641105.1 Ruminococcus sp.
CGGCAGAATTAATGCCAATCAGGATAAGTGAAGCTGCTGCAACTCCGAGAAAACGTTTTGTTCGCTGTTTCATTCTGACCTCCAAAAAGAAAAACTCTCCCTGATATACAGAGAGAGTACAGCGAAATATTCAAGGCATACAAAAAAGAGTACACCGTTACAAGCCTTTGGCATTGATTAATCGCTGTACTCTCCTCACCAGAGTTATACTTTTTTATTATACTGCAGGTTTTCTGACTTTTGATGATGCAGACAGCTTATAATAAGCCGCTTGTTCGTCAAATACAGGAATGGTGGTTGTTCAGGATTCAAACCTGATTTCCTTTTCATCTACTCAGCTTACAACTTTTCAAACCGTATTTTTTCACCTTGCTATTATATCACGCTTCGGTCAAAATGTCAACCGCTGTTCTTATGCTTTTATAAGGCAACACTGCACAAAGCACGTCTGACGACTTTGTACGTCATAAACTTGTACCCCAAGGGCACTTCCTTCGGGTGCTCTTTTCCGTCATATCACACAGAAATTCCTTGACATACGTTGTCTCTCCCTGTGGGAGAGGTGGCAGCGAAGCTGACAGAGAGGCTGACCGACAGACCAGTATGCCTGCAAAATTTCTATGCAATCTGACGAAAAATCTGACTGTGTTTCTGCCTCACAATCTTTGTGCGGTGTTGCCCTAATTCGGATATCTTGATCCAAATTCAACTGAAATAGAGCGTTACCACTACGGCAACGCTCCATTTTTGATTATTCATCCTCGTCCGAACACTTATCCAGCCCATTCATAAGCTGAATATACGGATTTTCGGCAATAATTTCACATAAGACAAGGCGAAATTTTGCGAAAAGATGTGTATGAATGCTTGTGAAGACGGGTTCTCAATTAGCAGTATTTCGTTTTATTCGTTCTATCTCCTGTTCTTTTTTCCACAGGAAACTGATATGTGCTTCTGTGCCATTTTGAATCCGCTTGATATTTTCGATATGCTTGCACAGCATTACAAGAACCACAACGGACAGTACACAAGTGCCCGGAATATCACCTGTAATAAAAGCATAGTATGATGTAAAAATCATCGAGCCGCTTATCGGAACGATACATACATAGTCAAATGCAAAGCCAAGTATCAATTCGCAGCAAAGCAGCAGCAAAAAGAAAAACGGATCATATGCAAGAATGACACCGCCGAGACAGGCAAGTCCCTTTCCACCGTGAAAATTCATCAGAAACGGAAAAATATGACCGAGTATACAGCCTCCTCCTGCAAGTGCCTTTGCAAATCTTAGGTGCGGGAAAAGCTTTGCGGCGGCAATGACTGCTATGAATGCTTTGAAAATGTCAAAAACAGCTATCATTACTCCTGCTTTTTTACCCATAGTTATAATAGCATTTGAAGCGCCTGCATTTCCTGAACCTCGCTCACGTATATCAAATCCCTTGATTTTAGAAATAATGTATGCAGGATTAATATTTCCTGCACAGTATCCCAGAAGGAAACATAATAATATCTGCATATCCTGACCTCCTTTTTTATGACAGCACAAATACTGTCTTGTCTATATTATAACATAATCTTTTGAATTTGTAAAGATACAAGAATTGTTAAGTTTGCTGAATTTATAATTGACACTTTTCCTGTCATATGATATAATTAATATCAGAATAATCCATAAAAAGGAGATTTGCACCTTATGTTTGATTCGGCTATCATCGGCACAGGACCTGCGGGACTTTCTGCTGCGCTCAATTTAAAGATACACGGCAAAAATATAATATGGTTCGGTTCAGCCGATATATGCGAAAAGGTTTGCCTTGCTGAAAATATTCAGAATTTCGTAGGATTTTCGGAAATAAGCGGAACAGAACTTGCAGAGCGTTTCCGTACACAGGCAAAAAATGCAGGGCTTTCGGTAACTGACAAAGTGGTTAACAGCATTATTCCGATGAACGGAAAATTCGCAGTTCTGGCAGGCTCAGACTTCTATGAGGCCAAGACCGTACTTCTGGCAACAGGAACTGCCATGAACGGTCAGATTAAGGGCGAAGAAGAACGGCTCGGACACGGTGTAAGCATATGTGCTACCTGCGACGGCAGATTATATAAGGGAAAAAGTATTGCTGTCATATGCAATGCCGCACGGCTGGAACATGAAGTGAAATTCCTTGCCGAACTGGCTGAACACGTTGATTTTTTCCCGTATTATCAGGAAGTCTGCATTGACCTGCCCAATGTCACCATTCATACCGAAAAGCCCGTTGAGGTTATCGGTGACGGTCATGTTGAAGGTATCGTCCTCAGTGACGGCAGTGAACTGGAAGTATGCGGATTATTCTGCCTTAGAACATCCGTGGCATTTTCAAGTCTTATGAAAGAAGTGCATACAGAAGAAGGTCATATCAGTGTTGACCGCAGAATGATGACGAATATCAATGGATGCTTTGCCGCAGGAGACTGTACAGGCAGACCTTTTCAATACGCTAAGGCAATTGGTGAGGGCAATACAGCCGCTCACAGTATTATAGACTATCTTGCAATGGAGGAGAAAAAATGAATATATCAGTCGGAACAAAGATACACGGATTTGAAGTCACAAGAATAAGAGAAAGCAAACAGCTTGACGGCAGACTTGTTGAGATGAAACATGAATCATGCGGCGCTGAATTGTGCTGGGTGGATAACGGAGCATCAAACAAGCTGTTTTCAGTGGCGTTCAAGACACTGCCTTTTGATGATACAGGCGTTTTTCATATTCTTGAGCACAGTGTACTTTGCGGCTCGGAGAAGTTTCCTGTAAAAGAACCGTTTGTAGACCTTCTCAAAGGCAGTATGCAGACATTTCTTAATGCTATGACATATCCCGACAAAACCGTTTATCCGATATCAAGCCGCAATAAACAGGATTATCTTAATCTTTCAGAGGTTTATCTTGATGCTGTATTTGCGCCGAAGATCCTTACAAATCCCAATATCTTCATGCAGGAAGGCTGGCATATGGAGTATGATGAAAGCGGCAGTCCGATTTTCAAGGGTGTCGTTTTCAATGAGATGAAGGGGGCTCTCTCTGACGTTGATGAAAAGATCGATGTCAGCATGAATCGCCTTGTTTTTCCTGACAGCATATACCGCTTTGTTTCAGGCGGTGAACCATGTTCAATTCCTGAACTGACATATGAAAAGTTCTGCGAGACATGGACGAAATTCTATCATCCTTCAAATGCAAAATTCTATCTTGACGGTGATGTGCCTCTTGAAGAAACACTGGCTATGATAAACAGCTATATTTCAGGAATTGACAAGCTTGATGTTCTGCCTGAACTTGTTTTGCAGAATCCGGTCAGCGGAAAAACGGAAATTTCATATGAACTTGGTGAAGATGAAGACGAGGAAAACAGAACCTATTTCACCATGGAAAAAATAATCGGAACATTTGCCGACAAGACAAAAATCATGGCAGCATCTATTCTTGCCGATTATATTGCCGGAAGCAATGAAGCTCCTCTTACAAAAGCGATTCTTGATGCAGAACTGGCTCAGGACATTGTTATTCAGGCAATGGACGGTGTTGCACAGCCTGTATTCTGTATCAGCGCAAAAAATCTCAACAAAGAACAGATCGAACCGCTTAAGAAACTCATTTCTTCTAAAATAGCCGATATTGTGAAAAACGGTATTGACAAATCCGAACTGTATGCCTGCATTAATCAGATGGAATTTAATCTCCGCTCTATGGATGAACCGCAGGGACTTTCACGAAACATCAATGCTCTTGACAGCTGGCTTTACGGCGGAGATCCTATGCTCTATCTTGTTCATGATGAAAATTTTGCAGAACTTCGTGAAATGGTTGAAAACGGTGGATTTGAATCACTTCTTTCCGAGATTTTCTCAGCAGAGGGAATGTGTGAGGTCACTGCTGTTCCTGATAAAGAACTTGGAAAACGTATGGCTGATGCTGAAAATGCTGAACTGAAAAAACGTGATGACAGCCTTTCTGAAAACGAAAAATCTCAGCTTAAAGAAAATGTTGCTGAACTTGTCAGATGGCAGTCTGCCCCTGATGTACCTGAAGCAAAGGCAAAACTGCCTATGCTTGAAATAAGTGAGATTTCTCCTGAACCTGAAAAGATAGATACAACAGACAGCATTGCTGACGGAGTCAGGGTGATACGCCATAATATCGCATCATTTGGAATAACTCATTTTACAATGTATTTCTCTGTTCCGGAACTTGCTCTTGAAGATATTTCAAAGATCACCGTACTGAAAAATATACTTGGCAATCTGCCGACTTCAAAGCATTCTGTTACCGAATTGCAGCAGCTTATAAGGAATTATATCGGTGTGCTTAGATTCCGTCTGAAATTCTATGCCGAAAAAGGCGACCGAAAACGCTGTAAGCCGTATTTTGCAGTTGTATGCAGTGTGCTTGACAAGAATATTGAAAAGGCTTTGGAACTTATATGCGAGATACTGACTGAAACAGATTTCAGCAGAAAGGATATGATAAAAAATATACTTCTTCAGACTGAAGAAAGCAACAGACAGTATTTACTTGGAAAAGGTCATCTGATTGGAATAGATGATACTCGTGCAGCATATTCTGCTTTCAGTGCCGCTCAGGAAGCCTGCGGAGGTTACAGCTATATCAGATGCGTGAACAAACTTGTTGAGGATTATGACAAAATTGCAGACGAATATGCTGAAATGCTTGATAATACTCTGAAAACAGCCATATGCAGAAAGCGCCTTACTCTTAGCGTAACTGCCAATACTGACAATGATATTCTTTCTCTTATTTCACTTCCTGAAGGAAATGCAGTTGATGCGTATGCAGAATATATCTCTGCCGTTCCGAATAAGATCGGCATAAGCGTTCCGTCATCTGTTTCATATGCTGTTCAGGGATGGTATGCTCCTTCACGTTCAGGCTCTATGCGTACTCTTGCGCAGATAATGTCATATGATTATCTGTGGTCTGCTGTTCGTGTTCACGGCGGTGCTTACGGCGCAGGAATGAAGGCTTACCTCAACGGTGATTTCATTTGCTACTCATACCGGGATCCGTCACCTGACAAAACACTTCATGTTTTTGCTGATGCGGCTGATGCACTTGAAAAATGGTGTGCGGGCGATGAACGTCTTGAAAACTATATTATTTCATCTGTTGCAGCATCAGAGCCGCTTCGTTCTCCTCTGACAGAGGGCATTGTTCAGGATGAATACGTATTTTCAGGCGTGACTTTTGAAGAACGAACTGAGGAACGCCGTCAGATGCTCTCAACAACAAGGGAAAGTCTCCTTGAATTATGCGGGCTTCTTCGGGAAATGGGCAAAAACGGATGTGTAAGCGTAGTTTCAAATCAGACAATGCTTGAAAATATGAAGGATATTACGATAATCTGAAACAATATAACAATACCGCACTCATCAGCGATACTCATATAGAAGTTTGTACTATTTATCGGGGAAAACCTTTCTGAGGAAAGGTTCTTCCCCGAGCCCCTTTCCAAAGACTTTCAGTATTATGGCGTATCTTATACAGGACATATGTCCTGTATAAGATACGCAAAAACACCCAAAAGTTTTAGGAAGGGAGTTTGAGGGAGAACCCTTTTTCAAAAGGGTTTCCCTCAATAATAAGCACAAAATTCTATATTTGTACCGCCGTTAAGTGCGGTATTTTCAGTATATGGTCTTGTCAGATATTCGTCGGTATTCATCAAATAGTTCAAGGCAATGCTCACGGTCTGTTTCGGTGAGCAATGTCGATTTATCGGCGTTATAGAACTTTTCGTCACGGAATCCGATTTTATCAGTGTCTGAAATATTGCATCCATAAAAAACCTTACTGATATTAGCCCACATTATCGCTCCGAGACACATCGGACAAGGCTCGGCAGTGGTATACAGTTCACAGTCTGACAGGTCGTATGTTCCGATATTCCGACAGGCATCACGTATCGCAAGCATTTCGCCGTGACACGTAGGATCGTTCTGCTTCAGCACTTCGTTATGACCTTTTCCGATTATCTCTCCGTTCTTTACCACAACACAGCCGAAAGGTCCTCCGTGACCGTTGCTTATGCCGATTTTTGCTTCATCAATTGCAGTCTGCATGAAAATATTCATATTATGTCCTTTCTTAAGGCAACACCGCACAAAGATTGTGCGGTGTTAATTATTAATTTTATAATGGCATCTATAAAAAAGGTTTTTTCTCAAAATGAGCTTTTAGAGATGACCATAAGTTACTTTTTGTGTATTTCTCTCTTTTTAATGTACATTATCTTATCAGCTCTCTGCATTATCTGTTCATACGAGGTGTCACCATTTTCATATGAAGCATGACCAGCCGCAATACTCAGCCTGAACTGTTCCTTATCGGCAAATTCGGCGAAATCAGTACGGCTTATGTTCATTTCAGAAATTTTTTGATTCAGTTTCAGATTGAGATAGTCAAGATCGGCTTCGTCTGCATCATAGACAAGCGCAATAAACTCGTCTCCGCCTACTCTGTAAACATACTTGAATACCGATTTCAGGGCTATTGCGGCACTTTTAAGCAGCACATCCCCTCCTGCGTGACCAAAGGTATCATTTGTGAATTTCAGATAATTCAGATCCATTGAGACAATGCTCAGTCTCTCAATATCATGATTCTTTACAACACGTTCAAGTGAATAACGGTTGCCAAGTTCGGTAAGATTATCCGTATAGGCTATCTGTTCAAGAAGTCCGGTTTCACGCTGACGGTAGATATTTTCCATTATCTTTCTGATGCCGTCGAAAACTGCAAAGATCAGGTAAATAATAAAGCCTACTCTTGCAATATAGGAGTAATTTCCGACTGACGAGAAGAATATATATACAAAAATATTGATAATACAGAATGAGAGCAGTGTCAGAATTGATACACGGTTAATGAACTGTATTTTCTTGAATCGTCTTGCAACCATGATTATTAGTGAGACTCCTGTAATTACAACTCCGATATTAAAGACATTTATCGTACTTGTAAAGGTTGCAATTCCCGTAAAATGGAGAAATGTCAGCAATGCCGCAATTCCGGAACACATATAGAAAAGTATGTTCACCGTCATTTCGGGAACAATATTTTCAAAGTATACCAGCATTAGAAGCGGCAGGAAGAAATATATCAGATAATACATATAGTACTGAACCGCCGCATTACGTATGACGTGCTGACAAAGATAAAGCGGACAGCTTGAATACAGCGCAAATGCTATTGTAAGACAGCCCAGCGCAAGAGTTTCACTGTAATTTATGTTGTTGAATTTTGCGGTCAGTGATATGACAAGCAGAAGTATTCCAAAAATTATCATTATTACATTCGGTATGCTTGTGGGCAGTTCATCGTGGATATAGTTGATGATCAGCGAATTTTTGTCGCCTACTGACATATCATAATCTGTAAGGAACTTGTTTTTGTAAACCGTTTCCATACTGAATGTGATGTATTTTGCATCTGTGTCAGGTACTTTCACAAAATTATATATCGTGCCGGGACTGTCACAGTATGAATATTTGTTGCCGAAATGGTATATCTGTTCGGAATTTTCAGTATCAAGAGGAGTATCACCCATATAAGCATCAACAAACGAATCGTTGCTTTTAAAAGAGAGATATTTCCCTTTCATATCGTCAGTCAGTTCATGTGTCATTATTAAACGGTATACTGTCTTTTTTCCGTCAAAATAAATAGAATTTTCAGCGTCTTTATTTATATCCTTTTCCCATTGATTTGAAACATACTGCATTTCATCAATCCTGACATCAAGCCTGTCAACAACAGCAAACAGGATAATATCGGCAATGATCATAAAAATAAAAAAGGCAATAAGGGTTCTGCCTTTGGTAATATATTTCATTTAACCTCACCTCGAAGTAAAAACCTATTGATATTATAGCATAAAAAAAGAATAAATTCAAGAGATTTTGATTGAATTTCTTTAAAGCAGTACCTCATAAAGCACGTCTGACAACTATGTATGTCCGCATTTAAGTAAAAATATTATAAAATGCTGTAAATTACCTAAAACCAGTGCATTTAAGTTATAAAGAATAGTGCTTTACGAAAGGTAAAAAATATGCTATAATTACAGTATAATATATGAAATGAGGTATTTTTATGAAAAAAATTATAGCTCTGATCCTGACGGCATTTGTAATGTCTGCCATATTTGCAGGATGTGCTCAGAAAAAAGCTGAAAGTGCTGATGAATCATCTGATACTGTCAGACTTGGCGGACTGAAAGGTGCTACATCGATAGGCATGGTAAAACTGCTTGATGATGCAGAAAATAAACTTACATCCAATAATTATGAATTCACAATGGCGGCTTCCGCAGATGAACTTACCCCGAAACTGCTGAAAGGTGAGCTTGATATTATCGCAGTTCCGGCAAATCTCGGCTCGGTTCTGTATAATAATTCAAACGGCGCTGTGCAGACACTTGCTGTAAATACGCTCGGAGTTGTCTATATAGCCGAAAAAGGCGGAGATTCAGTAAAGACCATTTCAGACCTTAAAGGACAGACTGTCTATGCTTCCGGAAAAGGCTCAACTCCCGAATATACGCTGAAATATCTGCTTGAGGAAAACGGACTTGATGCGGAAAAGGATGTGACTGTTGAGTGGAAAAATGAACCAACTGAAGTCGTTGCCCAGATCTCGGCTATGGATCATGCAATAGCACTTATCCCCCAGCCATTTGCCACAGTTGCGCAGAATCAGCTTGACGACCTGCACATTGCCCTTGACCTTACAAATGAATGGGACAGCCTTGATAACGGCAGTCAGTGCATAACTGCTTCACTTATTGTTCGTACTGATTTTGCAAAGGAAAATCCTGATATGGTAAAAAAATTCCTTGAAGAATACAGAAAGTCTACGAATTATGTAAATGAAAATGTTTCAGATGCGGCTCAGCTTGTGGAGAAATATGATATTATAAAAGCCGCTGTAGCTGAAAAGGCTATTCCGTTCTGCAATATCGTATGCATCACAGGAAATGAGATGAAAACCTCTCTGTCAGGCTATCTTGAGATACTTTTTGAACAGAATGCGGCAGCTGTCGGCGGTAAACTGCCGAATGACGATTTTTACCTTATCTATGAATAAAAATACACTCTATAAAATTCTTTCAGTGCTTCTTGCAGTTGGTCTGTGGCAGGTTCTTGCCATGAAAATAAACATGGAAATGCTTCTTGCATCACCGATCGATGTTATAGTACGTCTTGGAACTATCTGGAAAGAACCTGAATTCATTTCAACTGTTATGTTCTCGTTCTGTCGTATATCCTGTGGATTCCTCTGCGCATTTGTTGTTGGCATCATTATCGGAACAGCCGCAGGCAGTTTGCATTTTATTGAAATTCTCCTCTGGCCATACCTCATCGCAATAAAAAATG
>JAZUGG010000105.1:0-14199 GCA_045641105.1 Ruminococcus sp.
TTCGATTGCTTCTGCTAATTTCTGGGTGCTTTCCATGCTTTTGTATTTTTTGAGCATATCAGCAACGTTGAATCTTTTGATTTCGCTGTCGTTGAGTTTGATTATGATATTATTCATGAAGTCCTTTGCAGGAACAGCATATATATAATATTTATCTTTTGTGATAAGTTTTTCGCCGTTTATTGTATAGCCGTCTTTTTCGGCAATTTCGGTATTGAAATAAATCTTGACCTTTAACGAACCGTCAAGAATAAGTGAAGCACCTGTTGTATATACAGGATCATGGCTGTTATAGATAATAGTTGCTTTTTGTATTGCTTCATCAACGCCCCAGTAACCGAATTGAACGGCATTCCAGTCACTTTCACTTCCGCCGTAATAAACTTTCTCCAATGCTGTACATCCTAAGAAATCACCGTTGCCAAAGGAAACAAATGTAAGAGGAACTTCTATACTTGAAAGAGAAGTACAGCCATTAAACACATATGGACCGAAACTCTTAACAGATTCAGGAATTTTTATGCTTGTAAGTGCTGTACAGCCGCTGAATGCACTGTTTCCGAAACTTGTTACTGAATTCGGGATATCTATGCTTCTGAGAGACGTGCATCCTGCAAACATTTGTCCATCTATTACTGTAATGTTTGACGGTAGTTTAACATTTTCAAGTGATGTACAGCCGGCGAATGCGCTTCCAAGCTTGGTAACAGAATCAGGAAGCTCTATGCTTTTCAGTGCTGTGCAGGAACTAAAAGCTGAACCTTCAATTGTTGTTACAGAAGACGGAATTTTAATGTTTTCAAGTGATGTGCAGTTACTGAATGTCGTGAATCCGATACTTATTACAGAATTCGGAATATCTATGCTTTTCAGTGCTTTACAATTACTAAAAGCAAACGATTCAATACTTGTGACAGAAGAAGGAATTTTGATGCTTTCAAGTGCTGTGCAGGAACGAAAAGTTGAACCGCTGATACTTGTTAATGAATCCGGCAAAGTTATGCTTTTAAGAGCTGTACAGCTTTGGAAAGCATATTCACCGATACTTGTAACAGACGAAGGAATAGTAACATTTTCAAGCGAAATACAATTTGCAAACATATAATCGCTTATTTTTTCAAGATTTTCAGGAAGTTTAATGCTTTGAAGCTTTGTACAATAATTGAAAATAGCAGTGCCGATACTTTTAACAGAAGACGGTATCTTTACTTCGGTTAGTGCAGTACAATTTTTGAACGCATCGTTACCAATACTTGTAATACAATCAGGAACCGTAAAACTTTTGAAGCCACAGCCGTAAAAAGTCAATTCAGGAATTTCGGTTATGCTTTCAGGAATTGTTATGCTTTCAAGTTTTGAACATCCGTAAAATGCAGATTTACCAATGCTTTTAACTGTAGACGGTATAGTAAAACTTTTGAAACCACAGCCCCAAAAAGCCAATTCAGGAATTTCGGTAATGCTATCAGGAATTGTTATGCTTTCGAGTTTTGAACATCCGTAAAATGCTGATTTACCAATGCTTTTAACTGTAGACGGTATAATTATACTTTTGAAACCACAGCCCCAAAAAGCCAATTCAGGAATTTCAGTAATGCTATCAGGAATTGTTATGCTTTCAAGCTTTGAACATCCGTAAAATGCAGATTTACCAATACTTTTAATTGTAGACGGGATAGTAAAACTTTTGAAGCCACAGCCGTAAAAAGCTGATTCAGGAATTTCGGTAATGCTATCAGGAATGGTTATGTCTTCAAGTATTGAACAGTTATAAAATGCGTATTTACCGATATTTTTAACTGTGGACGGAATTGTAACACTTTTAAAAGCGCATATGCTGAGCGCACCGTCGCCAATGCTTGTAACCGTATCAGGAATATTAATGCTTGTAAGTGAATTACAGTATTCAAAAGCATAATTACCTATATTTGTCAGTCCGTCAGGCAATGATACTGTTTGAATATTTCTGTTATAATACCATGGGGATTTTCGTGATTCCCAGTCATACATTGCACCAGTGCCTTTGATTGTCAGAGTTGTTCCTGTGCTGTCGAGTTCCCATGTCAGATTTTCGCCGCATTCGCCTGAAGTTTCAGTAGTTGCCGCATCTGCCGTAATAGAAAAGCAAATATCAGCGTCAGGATGAGACTGTACAGAGGGCTGAATACCGTATACTGCAAGCAGACTTAATGCAGCTGCAATGCCAAGAACTTTTTTTCTCATTGGGATATTCTCACTTTCATAATAAAATTGTCAGCATCATGCAAAAAAAATTAATTTTGCATTGCCTTAAACATTATATCATTTTATTTTTGGCGTGTCAATATACATCTGCGGAAGTATCATGGCGAACTGCCAATACAGCAAAAAACAGATACCGCTGTTATGTCAGCAATATCTGTTTTCGGGTTATCATTTACAAACGAGATTCAGCGTGAAAGTGCCCATGCTGTAATATGTTTCGGGTTCATAGAAATATACCTTAACGGCGATTTTTTGCCCCTGCGAAAGGGGAGAGGATGTGGGAACAGTCTGCACATAGAAGTCAGTTTTAATAACGCCGCTTGAACCGAGTAAATTTTCGTTTTCGTCGTATATCTCCGCTCTCATCCATGCAGGATTGACTGCAAGGTTTGTCAGCCACAGTTCTGCGCCTTCATTTGATGCCGCAGGTTCTCCGCATATTTTGAACGTAAAGTCAGCCATGTTGAGTACCTGAAATGATTCGTCATTGACATTCTGTGGTTCGCCGCTTACGGCATTACTGTCGAATTCAGGTGCGGAAAAGGGGACAACTACGACAGATTTTTCCTGTGTCGGCTGTTTATCATGCTTTTTCACTGCAAGTACGCAGAGTACGATAAGCATTATGCCGAAAATTGCCGACATTACAGCAAGAATAATTTTTTCACGTTTGCTCATTATAATTCTCCGATGAATAAAAAATAATTGTCAGTATAATACGGCGGTGCCAGTTCTGACACCGCCGTGATATATTCAGAGGGTAATGTATTTGAATGATATGTCAAATTATGTGCTTGACGAATTTGCTGGAATATTAGATGCACCGGGTTCGTCAGGTGTAATTGTTACTGTAACAGTATCAAGGATAAATCCTTCCTTTGCTGTAACGCCTTTTGAATCATCATCCAATGCAACATTTACTGTATAAGTTACAGACGGAGCAGTGCTGGTGGTACCTCCTGAACTAATTGGACAAGCTGATAAAGTATCAGCATTGGTTGTAGGAGGAGTAATAGTAGCCGTTACATTATTTTTTGTTGCCGTAGTTCCGTCGGTAAATGCTGCGCTGTGTTTAATACTCCAGTTTGAGTGGTTGGTAACTTTAATTGTACCTGAAGACTTATTATCCTGCCATCCTGTTGAGCCGGTATATGAATGAGAACCAGTGTCCCAAGTACCATTGTTATAAGTAAATTCTAAAGAAGTCCACTCAACTTCAACTTTATATGTACCTTCTGAAGCCTGAGTTGGATATGCACCGTATACATTGATATATACATCGCCTGTAGATGTTGCGCCGCCTGTTGTTGAAAAAGTAGGTGAATCTCCCGTACTGCTGAATGTATCTTTACCTGCAGTATGTATACCATTTTTAGAGTCAGCGGCTGCAAAAGCTGTAGAAACTGTCAGGGCTGACATAACGGCTGCGGTTGTGATTGCGGTTAAAGTTTTAAATAAATTAGTCTTTTTCATCATAATAGTCATCCTTTCGTATAAATATCAAAGCTTTCGTATAATGAAAGACAATTGGCTTAGTTTGTGACAGTGATCTTAACATCGGTGAGTTCAGATTCAACAATGGCTTTTTCACCTGTTGACGGGTTATAGAAGCTTACACGGTAAAGACCTGTGTAAATGCCTTCGGAAATAATAATATTATTAAGTTCCAGGTTCATTTTCTGCAATCTTGTACCGGCAGGCAAAAGACCTGATTTAGCAATGCTGAAAACATTTCCGTCTGATTGTATCAGCAGTTCGATAGTTACCGCCTGATTGGATTCCGAAGGGTTTTCAAACATCATTGCAATACTTCTGTCAGAGAGTGAGACATTTGCTGAAAGAGTATAGGACATTGAAGCAGAGCCGACAACATCGGGATCTTTATTCTTGATTGAAGCGTTATTGTTGTCTACATCAGATGCAACCTCCTCCAGATTTTCGTCTTTTTCGGGTAATGGGAAATCAGGAGTTACGGAAATTATTTCGGGTGTTGAATCTTTGATCTGTCCGACCGATTCTTCATCGTTGTCCGTAAGACTTCTTATCCCAAGGAATACAAGAATAACAGCGGCAATAAGTATCAGGAATATGATAAGGAACGGTATTCGGCTTTTAACGATAAGAATAAACTGATCTTCACCTACAGAGACATAACCGACTTTGCGGTATATCAGCTTATTCACGTCATTTGTCTCAAACACTTTCAGGCTGTATCCTGAATCCATTATCAGATTGCCGATAGGACCTTTTCCGTCTGCTTTTGCCGCACCGAGCAGTTTGTACTCGGTTTCTGACTTATACAGTTTGTTGAATTTTTTTGGCGAATATGAGAAAAATGTTTTGCTGCCAATTTTCAGTTTTTCATCATAATCATTCTTTAAAACAAATTGGAATTCTTTCAAAATTCATCTTCCTCACGCTGTTTTATCAATAGTATTTTTATTTTGTGATTTTATTATATCATAACTTTTAGTATTTTGCAATACACAAATTTCACAGTTTTTTTATTTGTTTTTTGTTAGGTTAGATAATTTAAAAGCAAGATAAATATACACGCAGTATACTTACCTTGCTTTTTCTCAAATCGTAATTATCCGCCTGCGGAAAGACTTACCGTACACGTTCCGACATTATATTCGCCCTGTTCAATAATTGAAATTCTGTTTCTTGGAGCAACGTGTATTTCGGCGCTTCCGTCGGCAGGGACTACAACTGAACTGATATCATTGTCATCTGTGTCAGTATATTCTGCCTGTATATTTTCAAAGCCGAAATCAGGACTATATGACAATGAAGCACGTATCGGAGTGTTGTTTTTAGAGCCGTTTGTAACGGTAATAGTGCCGTATTCATCTTCTGTATCTTCATTCAGATAGCTGTCTGCATAATAAATATGCTGTTCGGGATCCCATGTGATATTCTGCGCATCAAACACCAGTGACGACCAGTCAACAGTTACATAAATTTCTGTATCACGTTGGATAAAGCTTACATAAACCGTAGTATCGCCGTTCATAGTGCCTTCAATGACGCTTGGTGAAGCATAGTGATTGGTATAAGATGAATTGACTGATTCAGGTGTTCTTACATCTTCAAATTTGTAATCTGTACCGTATTTCACTTTGCGAGTGTCTGTAACGCCTGTTATCTCGGTTCCGTTTTCGTCTTTGTATTTGATAGTCAGCGTATACTCATTGGCAACGAAAATTACATTCACAGCCTTGTCAATAAAGCCCATAGTTACCGTATCATCGCATTGTGTTGTATAATGCTCATTGTTTGCGACTTTACTTGTTCTGATACCTTCTGCAACATCTTTAAGCGGGAAAATTACGCTGTTTGTCAGCTGTGTGCCGCTTGGAGTTTCGGTATACGAAACAGCCGCAGCCGCTTCTGTGCCGTCCTCAAAGAAGTAATAAACTTTAAGTGTAACCATATCAAGTTCCCATTCTGCGGTCAGTACTGCATCTGCGGTCAGTGTGAATACAGAATCTTCCTTGACAATTTCGCCATTCAGTTTCCAGCCAAGGAATGTCGAACCTTGCTTTATAGGTACAGGCAGAGCCTCAAATGTGTATTTGCCGTCTGTATCTTTTCCGCACCAGCCTATTTCCTTGCCGTAATATACAGTTCTATCCGAACTGTCAGCCGTTGAAAGTGAGCCGCCGTTTGCATTAAAAGCAAGCGTATATGCATTTGGAGAATAGGTGACTATCTGATATACACCGCCCTCGGAAGGCATAGTGCCTGAAACAGCGGAAATGTCAGGAGTATAGCCTGTAATTGTCGGAGATACTGCATTATATGAGTTGCCTGCATCAACGTTTGCTTCATAGTTCGGACTTATGGTCTTGCCGTCCTCGTCTACATAAACGACAACAAGTTTGCCGACGATTTTCTCATATATAACGGTTTTCACAGTATTATCCGTAATAGTACCGCTTTCAACAGCAGTCTGCGGAATGTAGTTTGTTACGGCAGGTGAAGCCACATTATATTCGTCACCGTAAAGTAATCTCTGCTGATAGTCATTTGCAAGAGTATTTCCTTCTGTATCCTGATAATGAATAGTCAGGTCATACTGATTCAGGATGTATTTTCCTGTTACGAACCAGTTTTGTGCAGGCATTTCCGTAATAGGAGTATCGCCTGTTTCGCCCCAGTTCCACTGGAAAGTCATGCCCGCAATATCCTCAGCTGCAAAACTATCATAGAATTCGCTGTGCCATGTAGAATTTGCATCAAATACCGTACCTGCGGGATAAGCAAATCTTTTCTCCGCAAGCTGTGAGTTATTAGCATCGGTATAATACCTGAATACAAGCTCATAAGTCGGGATAACAGCTTCTGCGGTGATAGTGATATTGTCTGTGATTTTTTCCTTTGGAATGAATAATTCTCCTGTAGTTTTTGAATATCTGTAGCCGTTAAGAGGTGAAAGCACGGTATCTCCGCACTTCACGGTGATTGCTGACGGAAGTTCATAGCCTGATTCTGCTTTGAGAGCAGTGCTCAGATCTTCATACATCGGAAGCTTTTCGTCTGCATCACAGGTGATATTCGTTAGTTCAGTTTCTACCTTGTAATTCACGGTAAGTTCGGCTTCCTGTGAATACTGAACTGCCGAAACAGGGGAGATTACTGTTGCTTTGAGGTCAGCGGTTTTTGTTGGTGTAAGTGTGGCAGTCAGCGTATATTTCTGTGAAGCCACAGCAGTTCCATTGTTCATGTCTGCGCTGCTGCTTGGTTCGGCAGTTAACTCACATTGAACGAACTCATTGTTATACTTACTGATATCGTTTTCATTGTACATTCCGTCGGGAGCACTGAACGTTTCACCATAGATTTTTTCAACGTCCTTTGCGGTAAATACAGGTTCGGCAAGAGCAACATTGACATATTTCAGTGATTCATCATCTGTCAGCGGAATATTTGCAGACGCTGTTTTGTCGGATGTTTCATCATATTCATAGGTGTATTGCAGTACAAGACCGCCGCTTTTCATAGAATCTTCCGAAAACAGCGGAACGTCATTGCCGCCGAGGAAACCGTTTACAGGATTTGCTGATGCTGTAAATGTAATGGTCTGGTTTGCTGTGACCTTATGGTCTGTTGTGTTATCTGAAAATTTAATGTCGCCTGATGTTATGACAGGGGTAATATCACTGCCGCCAAAATATTCAGACCATGTGCCGCTGAGGTCAAAAGAGATATGTTCAAGGATTGATTCTGCGGCGGTTTTCTTTGCGCCTTTGTCGCTGTCGTCAAAAGTTGATGTTTTTGTAATTGGAGTAATGCGGACTGCACCGCTGCCGTTGTTGGGGTTAGTTGTACTGTCATGTGTCAATCCGTTTGCAGGGGCTTCTGAGAAGAAGTTATTATTTATGTAATTTTTGCCTGCCGTACCGCCTGTGCTGCTATTTTCTGTTGTAGCTGTGTTACTTTGGTTACCATTCCATTCGTTAGAATTATTGCTTGTGAGTGCATTGTTAACGTTTTCACCGCTTGCTGCGTTGTCGTTCGTATGAGGGATCAGTCCAATGCCTAATGCAGAATGAGCATAACCTCCTGCACCGCCGCCACCGCCGCCAGCACAAAGATACGTCGTTTCATTACTTGATATTATAGTTGCATTTCCGCCTTCTCCGTTTGTTCCGCTGTCGTCCTTATTACTACTTGGCTGTTCAGGAACTTCAGATATGTTAATTTCAAATTTTGTTGTATCGTCTATCAGTAAATATCCTGATTTATATCCTCCTGTACCGCCAGCTCCGCCAGAACTAGTATGTTTTCCTACATATGCATCTCCGCCCTTGCCGCCGTCACAGCCCCAAGCTTCAACAAGATACCAGCCTTCGGTCAAATTAACATTGTTAACAGAAGAAGTATATAATGAAGGAGTACCCAAAGAATATGTTGTTTCATACGTACCATACGCCACTTCCTTAGAAGCCGCATTGACCGTAATAACAGTCTGATATTCACCGTTTTCGTATTTAAGATTGCGTGAAGTTTTTATTGTTATATCGGAATTACTGCCGTCAAGGTCATCAGTAGCAGAATGTTCTGAATCGGGGACATAAGTTGTGTCCTCCTCCTTGATATTTACAACAGCCGTGCCCGAATATGTTCTTTCGTGCTGAACAGGGCCGATTTTTGCGGTATTTTCTTCATTTGGCGTAACCGTATACGAAATCTTGAATTTCGTAGTGCCCTGCGGCTTATTATTTTCCAATGCAGGAGATATGCTGACAGCAGATACGGCATTGTCAAATGTATTTTCAGAAAAATCGGAAATATTCGTACTGTAAAGGTCAGTTTCGGTAACAGTATCATCCGTTTTAGTGTAGTCATCATGCCAGAATGAAAATGTGTCAAGAGTATATGCAAGCGGCACATTTACCTTATCAAGATCGTCATCTGCATCAAATGAAGGCAAATCAGCCCCCTCTACAGACATACCGATTTTTCCGTTCAGAAGGGGAACATTGTTGCCGCCAGGGAAGTCATCTTTTGCAGTAAAAGTCAGTGTGATATCTGCGTGATTATTCTCCCTGCCGTGTTCGTCAGGGGAGATATTCACGCCTGTTATGGTATTGCTTCCTTCAGTCCATGTGCCGTTTCTGTGAGTTTCAACAGCAGTCAGGTCAAAATATTCCGAAACAGGGATAGTGAAAGCCGCATTTTCATATACTGACAAATTTGGCTGTTCACTGCTGAGATAAGCAATATTGCAGTATCCGCCCTGAGCTGAATTTGAATTATCAGATATACTCTTTTCATATATTTCACGTTCAGATTCTGTCAGGTCAGAAAGTATATTTGTCATATTTGAGGCACTTGCGAGGAAAGACGAACCGCCGCCGCCTCCGCCTGTATTGTCGTTATCGAGCAGTGCTTTCATTGTGCCGCCTGAACCGCCGCAGTAGCCCGCACCGCCTGCGCCGCCATTAAGGTTGCCTGCGCCGCCTGAACCGCCGTCAGCATCCGGGAGAGATATGCGGAACCAGTCGTTTCCTGATTCACTGCTGCTTCTGACGTTGCCGACAAATAAAACATAAGTCGAATTAGAATTTACAGCCGCACCCGGTTTATATGTGCCGCCTTTTCCGACATAAGCCAGAGAAGTGCCGCTTGATTTTCCGTCAGAGCCTGCAAAATATGTGCCCGGAACGGCAGAATCACTGACAGTGCCTGATGCGGAAGTATTGATGTTGCCGCCGCTGCCGCCGTCAGGGAGATTTGTACGGAAAAACAGCGAATCAAGTTCAAATCCGCCGCCGCCGCCGCCGCCGCCTGCGATCATGATATATCTGCTCATACGGTCAGCTTCGCTTGGCCTGAGTGAGCCGTCAAAAGTTCCGTTCGGATAGTAATAGACTGCGGAATAACCGCCGCCGCCGCCGATTTTCAGAGAACCGTCGTCACCGTGAGCACCGCCGTTACCGTTCTGACCGCCGCCTGTATCTTCACGCCTTGTAGAATCTCCTTTTGTACCGATGTTGAACAGCAGGACATCGCCTTTATTAAGTGTCACGATACTCCAGACATAGCCGCCGGCGCCGCCCTTGCCTGAAGCGCTTTCAAACTGGTTGCCGTCGCCTCCGTCACCGCCCCATAGCTGAACAAGATATTTGCCGTTATATGGCGCTTCATAGTAATTATCAGACGACTGACTTGTACTTGTCGGGTAATATTCGTTTGAAAAATATGAAGCTGCATCAAGCGTCATAGTGTAGCTTCTGCCGCCTGCATAAGCGAGGGTACGCTTCTGATCGACCATGAAGGTATTCTTGGCTTCCGGTGTGTTCTCTGCGAATGCTTTATTTTTATGTTCGTGAACTGTGCCTATAGCTTCGGTAAAAAGACAGCAGGCTGTACATACTGCGGCTATCCTTTTTAAAATAGATTTATTATTATGGTGTATTCTCATTAATTCCGACCTCCTTTAAAAAAAGGATTATCAAAAGTTTATTATTTCAAAAAATATACAAATAGTTATAATTGAGTTATTCTTTTTCATAATATATTATATCATTCTGCAAAGTGATAGTCAATAAAACTGATTATATTTTGTAATAATATACAACAGATTAGTGATGAATACAGCATATTTACACAATAGACTGCCGAATTATCGGCGTTTTGCATACCTGACGTATTATACTGCTGTAATACATATTGTTTATGTGTTAATATAGTGTACGGATTGTATAATTACTATGTCGGATCAGCGGTTGCAATCTGCATTGAAATATGCTAAAATATAATAAACGACAAATCTTTGATTTAAGGCATTCACAGACAGTCATGACACTAAGGAGAAAAAATGAAAAAAATATATTTTGTAAGGCACGGGCAGACCGTGTGGAATGTTGAAAATAAGATATGCGGTGCAACTGATATCGCATTGACGGAACTCGGACATGAACAGGCTGTTCAGACAGGTCACAAAATAGCGGAACAGGGGATAAAGGCGGATATGATACTTTATTCTCCGCTGATACGTGCTAAGGATACGGCGCTTCACATTAGCGAGGTCACTGGTATACCTGCAAGGGAAGAACCACGTCTGACCGAACAGTGTTTTGGAAAATGGGAGGCAACTCCCAGAAACGGCGAGGAATTCAGAAAGGCAAAATTGCAGTTTATCAACAGCTATGAGGGCGGAGAATCCATGTTCCGCCTTGCACATAGAATATATGATCTTCTTGACGAACTGAAAAAAGATGACAAAATCTATATCCTTGTAGCGCATAACGGAATAGCCCGTGTTGTGAAGTCATATTTTACCGATATGACAAACGAGGAGTATGCAGCCTTCGGCGTAAAAAACTGCGAAATACTCGAATTTATATTATAAAAAGCAGTAATCCTATAGAAACTTTATACTTATGGGCACCTCTAAAAACCCCTTCTGAGAAAAAACTGTTTTTTAGAGATGCCCTTATTATTGAGGGAAACCCTTTTGAAAAAGGGTTCTCCCCGATAAATAGTACAAACTTCTATAGGATTACTGCTGTTTTATTTATACTGTTCTGTGAGTTTATCAAGGTATTTTTTTGCGTAGTCGGGGCGTTTTTCAAAGAATTCCCTGAGCATTTCAAGCTGTTCGTCATATTCCTCATTAGCCTGTGCATTTGAAAAGCACAGGTTTGTTTTTTCTGCGGCTTTTCGGGTAAGTTCCGACATTTTTGTGATAATGCCGTCAACCCTTTCGGGAGCAAATTCATTGTTTATCATATCGATGTAATTTTCACGGAAAAAGCTCCTGAAATCATCATTATTCATCAGGTTATAGAATACGTTGGATATGTTCAGATACAGTCCTGTTCTGTCCATATTGCCGAGAAGGTCAAAGTCATAGCGTGTGCTCTCCATATTGTAAAGCGATGCCGCACGTTCGGTATCATAGACCATAAATCGCCATTTGCCGTCGTTGTAAGGTATGTCTTCAATGACAGAATCAGAACGCCACATTGCCCAGTTGTTTGAGATATTTCCGTTTCCGTCGGACATCCAGTCATTGTTGCATATGTAGGTCTGGAAGGCTATATAGTCCGCCATACACTGGATATCAAGCACCGAACATACCTTCCGGTAGTTCTCGTCTTTGGTCATATCCGCAGTTTTCGCCCATTCAAAGAATTCACTGTACTCATTGTAAAGTTCCTCAGAACCTCTTACAGTGTTCCATATCTCATAGAATGTGCAGTCGTCCTTGTCAACAAGATAGTGCGAACTGATATAGTTTTCGTCAAACTTTTCATTT
This sequence comes from Ruminococcus sp., assembly GCA_045641105.1. Taxonomy (GTDB): domain Bacteria; phylum Bacillota; class Clostridia; order Oscillospirales; family Ruminococcaceae; genus Ruminococcus. The sequence goes on from JAZUGG010000105.1 coordinate 12,017, forward strand.
ATGGTATAAAGTCCCCAGAATTCGCCGTTTATGAATAATGTGCAGAACTCCTGTCCCTGAACGGAAATATTTCTTCCGTCTGCAAGCTTCTGGAGCAGAGTGTCACGTATTTTCAGCGAATTCCAGTCATCTGAACTGTTTCTTAGCGTAATCTTTTCAAATTCCTTTATCTTATCGCCGTTTATATCTTTGAGTCCGTCTATCCATTCATACTTCATTTTGCCTTTTCCGTATTCACTTCTGGCAAAAAGCGTGAGGGATTTCTGCATACAGTCCCTTGATGAATTTCCTGCAAGACGTACTCCGATGTTTTCGGAATATTCTGCTTTTCCGTTTTCAAATACCTGAACATTTGCAGGGCGCTCCCATTCTTTTCCTCTGCCCCACATATTGTCGTATACAAAAATTCCTTTTTCATCATCAAATAGGTCTTTTTCATCTATCGACATTGATACCACTTTCATATCCTTGTAGAAAGATGCAGTTTTTCCGACAAAATAGCTGTTTGTGACAACTCTGCCGAAGTCTCCGTTTTTGTCCATGCATACTGCTCTTACCGCAAATCCCTTGTCAACATCTTCTGCGGCAGGGGAATTTTCTATGCCGTCAAGGACTATTCTGCTGATAAATCTGTTTTTGTCTGCGGTATTGTCATAGATTTCTATGGCATTTTTATATTCAGCCGCTGTATCAGATGTTCTCGGATCGCTTCCGTCAAGGGTATAGAGTATGCTGTATCCTTTCGGAGATGAAAGTTCAAGTCTGAAGCTTTTGTCATAGAATCCTGCATCATGTGAAAATGTCGGATTTTCGATAACATACGCCTGTTCGGCATTATCATTTGTTTTATTCGGAGTAGGTGTCATATAAACAAAATTATCCGAGCCGTCACCGAATCGTCCGTATGAGATATCCGCTTCACTTTCGGGAACAGTCAGCATATCGGCATCTTCTCCGTCAGGCGCAGTAAGATAGACTGTCTCGCCCGCAGATATCTTGAATCCTGCATGGAACTCCTTATCCGATGATGATGCTGAATCATCACAAAGCACAAGGATATAGCTTTGGGGCGGTATGACTGTACCGTCGGGGAAGGTGAATTTGAAACGGTTCTTGTTTCCGTCAGACAAGCCGTAGCCCGATATATCAACAGTGTCAGAAGAATTGTTGAAAAGTTCAGCCCAGTCGGGAGAATTGCCTTCTTTATCGGTATACGAATTTTTGTTAGATGCGCATACCTCGTTGATAACTACAGGGGATATGTCTGTTTTCTGTGCGGACAGCTTTTGCCTTAGCATGACAAGGTCAAATACATCGATGCTATTGTCCCTGCACAGGTCAGCGTCCGTGAGTTTGATGTCCTCACCGAGCAGAAAGCGTTCAAGTGCGGACAGGTCGTTTTTGTCGGATATGCCGTCTGAATCAACGTCACCGACAGTCAGGGCTGATGCCGTATGCAGACTGCCGTTCAGCGGATATCCTGCGGCACAGGCGGAAATGCACAGTGCCGAGGTAAGGGAAATAAGTTTTTTTGCAAATGTAATGTCTCTCATGTTAAGCCTCCGATATTTTTCACTTTTTACCGAATCAATAATATTCTCCCTCATCGCCCTGTATTACTGCATCAAGAGCATCGGCAAGCGGACGTAAAATCTCTGCCGCATCATCATTTCTGGCAGCAACGGTTATCATTCCGTCTGTCAGCATAAATACTGCCTCTCCGAAACAAAACATATCCTGACTTGCCATAGATAATGAAATGCCTGTTTTGGGATTGGTTATCGGAATATTGTTGAAAGTTTCAACGCCTTTAACCGCAAGGAGTTCTTCTGCCGTTATCGGATCATCTGTACCGTCCATCCAATCGTCTCCTCTGAAAATGTGTAAATTATAAGCCATAGAAAACACCTCTCTGAATGATATTCTGCCCTCATTTCAGGAATTTCGGGAGAAATATGGGCACCTCTAAAAACGCCTTCGAGGGCTTTCCCTGCACCTACTGTACCTATCTGTTTTTTCTTGCTCAAAACGGGTTTTTAGAGATGCCCATATGTTGTTTTTCTTTATTATAGCAGATACGGTATACAAAGTCAATCAGATATCATAGCATAAACACGGCAACAGCATTTAAAAAAATATACAAGCGGCGAAGCCGCATATTGCGGGGGCAAGGGAGCAGCTCG
>JAZUGG010000106.1:0-26793 GCA_045641105.1 Ruminococcus sp.
AAGGGCATCTCTAAAAACCCGTTTTGAATAAGGAAAAGCAGATAGGTACAGTAGATGCAAGAAAAGCCCTCGAAGGCGTGCTTTCGCACTACGAGAGGGCTTGACGCAGCAGATGCTGTGCATAGCTGCTTTTTCTCAGAAAGGGTTGTTAGAGGTGCCCTTATAATGTTGGTGCAGCGGTTGCCTGTTCGGTATCCTCAGCGTTTTCGTCAGTGCTTTCCGAAGTATCCTCTGTATTTTCTGAAACTGCCTCAGTTGTCTTTTCTGCGGCATCAGCGGCTATATATTCATCGCCGTTCTTATATAATGTAACGATGAAGCCGTCGTAGTTGTTGCCTGATATATCGTATTTCTTGCCTGACGGAACAGGTATCTCGGCGCTGTCAGCGTTCATGTCAACAGGCACATAGTATATCTCGTATGAGATGCCGTCCTCAGCAGTGAACCGGAGAGTATTGCCGCCGTAGGTATACTGTCGTACATTTTCAACATATTCCTCAAGGCAGAGATTATTCTTGACCATGTAGTAAGCGTGAGGGATTCCGACATAGCGGAAATGCCACGGCTCTGTCTGAATCTTTGTGATTTCGGCTTTTTCCTCTTTGTAGCGCTCAACAAAGCCGTATTTATAGCTGTTTTCGTTTATCCATGCATAGTCGCCGGTGCCCTGATAGTCATTTGTCTCAGTCTCGCTGAAATCGAAGGCATAGCCTGTTTCGTGCTCGCTGTGTCCCGGAAGGGCAACTCTTGTTGAAGAATCATCGCCTGAATTTGCAAGGTCATCTTCATAAAGCTGTTTCTGGAATTCAGTGGTTCTGTATGAACCGTAGATGATGAGTGAGGTGTTGTCATACTTCTTATAGAAGTCCTCTATCATCTTAGCCATAGGCTCGTAAGCCTTGCGGATTATCGTGTAGTCATAGTCAACGGCAGAGAAGAAATCCCTGTTTGTACGCTCGTTCATCTCATTGATGCCGACGAGATCCTCATTGCCGCTGTGGTATTCATAATCCTCATTTACAAGAATAAGGTCTCCTCTGTAGACATCGCTTGTCTTTACGCTGATATTTTCAAAGACTGTTTTGGTAGGATCAGCCTTATCAGCTTCAAGCTTTGCCTTTTCGAGGTCTGTATTGTCAAAGAATGCCGATGAATCAACGATAACAGAGCGGTCGATCACGCCCTTTACTATATATGTGCAGGCAGCGATCAATGCAACACTCAGAACAAAGTCGATAAATGCTCTGGATCTTCTGTAGCTTTTTGCTTTGCTAACATCTTTAGCCATTTCAAACACTCCTATCTGCCGCATATTTCCACGGCTCAGCATAAAATTCATTATATCACACTTTAATTAAAAAAAATAGTAGGTAAATATAATATTCGGCTGATTGCAGTAAAATATGCGTCCAAATCGTCTGTCGTTTGGTAATATTGACATAGTGATTATCATTGATGCGCTAAAAGATGTGAATATGCCCTATTTTTACTGCTGATTATTGTGAATGTACAAAGTTTCACACAATTTTGTCATAGCATTGCACAATTTTAAAAAATGCCCTTGAAAAAGACACGGATTAATGTTATAATAATAGTGTATCAGAAAAGGGCGAAGGACAGTTTTTTGATTTGGGGGATTTCAGAATTTGTTCACATATCCTGCGGATAAGTTCTATATAAGGAGGATCAATTTATGAAGTGCCCAAAGTGCGGAGCAGATAACCTTTCGGGATACAGATTTTGCATTAAATGCGGAAAAAGTCTGCCACACTCTGAAAAGCCTGCCGACATGGAATCAGTCGATATGGGCGGTTATCATTCAGAGGACGAGGAAAAGGCGGGCGGCTTTACGATCGGCAGCGGAACTTTTGTGATAAATGACCGTGCTTCAAAGAACGATTCTTCCGATTTGTATACAGCCAAAGAGCTGAATGACAGTGACGATGAATTTGACTTCTCAGGTTTTGACGAACCATTTATTCCTAAGCTTGATGCAGAAAGAATCACACTCCCCGAACAGGTAAGAAATCCACAGCAGAATAAACAGCAGACGAACAACAATTTCAATCAGCCGAATGCAATGTACGGTACTCCTCAGCAGAATCAGTTCAGGAACGTACCGCCTCAGCAGCATTCCATGAACGGAATGCAGAGCTTCAATCAGCCAAATCAACAGCAATTTCAGAATATCCCGCAGATGAACTCCCCACAGCAGCAGCCCCAGTCCCAGCCTCAGATGTATGGTCAGCCGCCTCAGTTCATGGGCTATGACCAGAACGGTATGCCTGTCTATAACCAGCCGCAGATGTACGGTCAGCCTCAGTTTATGGGCTATGGTCAGAACGGTATGCCTGTCTACAGCCAGCCGCAGATGTACGGTCAGCCTCAGTTCATGGGCTATGACCGAAACGGTATGCCCGTCTATAATCAGCCGATAGTATACGGTCAGCCTGACATGAATGCTCCTCAGCAGTTCGGTCAGCCGCAGCAGCAGCAGTTCCGTCAGAATGTTCCGCCGATGCAGAGAGAACCTCAGAACGGCGGTATGCAGGGCTTCCCTGTTCCGAATGCAGTGCAGGGTATGCAGTCACAGAATCCTATGCAGAATATGCAGCCGCAGAATGGTATGCACGGATTTCCGCCGCAGAACGCTATGCAGGATATGCCGAATGCCGCACCAAAACAGCATTCTATTGATATGATGGACATTCCGCCGACAAACAACGGTATGCAGCCGCTTCCGTCAATGGGTATGGCTTCAGTGACTTCACCTAAGCGGAATACAGGCATGGATTCCGTTTCTTCACATTCAACAGATATGGCTTCAGTGCCGCTCATGTCTGAACAGCCTGCCGATGATAAGCGTGTTGACGTTCCCGATGATTTCTGGGCATTCTTCGACGGCGGAAAGGCTACAAGGCGAAATGATGCCAAACAGGACGATTTCTTCGGAAAATCGGAAGTTATGGGCGATGCTTATGCTGAAAGGATAAGAAAATCCGAATCAAAAAAGAAACAGTATATGAATGACCTTCCTGTTGCGGATGCTTCGGCACTCAAACCGAATGAAAGCGTTAACTACAGCCGTAAATATATGTCGGGCACGGACATTGCAGATGCAAGCTCACTTGCCTATAATGAGGAAAAACATACTCAGGACAGAATGAGAGTTACCGCACAGGCTGATACAGGCAGTCTTGAAAGAAATCAGGACGCTAAAACATGGAATATCATGGGCGGTACAGATAAAGCCGATGCAGGCGAACTGGATACCTACGTCCGTGAGCATAAGGAATCCATGATGGCGCAGGCAGATTATGCCGTTGAAGCGCTTCCGAAAAAGCATAAATCACTCAATGAAGAATTAGATGAGATAGAATTGCCTGATTATATGAAGGCAAGGAAAAGGGCTTCACAGGATAAGCCCGAAATATCGGCTCTGCCCGAATTAAATTGAATCAAGGGAAACGATTTGGTATTATTTCCGCAGTGTTTCCTCAGAGATATCAGTCCCTGCAAGCTGAAATGTACGCATTTCCGCAGATTTTCCAAGAGTTCACGTAAGGTTTATTCGGGAAAAATGTGTACTTCTCCTGAACGGGACAAGAATTTTTATGTTAGGAGAAGGTAAAAATGAAGAAGTTTTTACAGGAATTCAAGGCTTTTGCCCTCAAGGGCAATGTAATGGACATGGCAATCGGTGTTATTATCGGTGCGGCTTTCGGCAGTATCGTAAGTTCGCTCACAGATAATTTCATCAATCCGCTTATCGCTGTCATCACAGGCGGTGCGGAAAAGGACGAAAACGGAATCATGCAGCTCGTAGGCGGCAAGTTCACTATCAGAGGTGTTGACTTCAACTATGGCGCATTCCTCTCGGCTGTCCTCAATTTCATTATCATTGCTTTCATTCTTTTCTGCCTCATCAAGGCTATCAATAAGGCTATGTCTGTAGGCAAGAAGAAGGAGGAAGAAGCTCCGAAAGCTCCTGAGCCGACTAAGGAAGAAGTTCTTCTTACAGAGATAAGAGACCTCCTGAAACAGAAAAAGTAAGCCTTTACGGGACATTGTGAACGCTGTCCTGTATGGTATATACATAGTATTTTTTGGACAGCTTCGGCTGTCCTTTTTGTTTGATGTTGATGATTATTGTGTCGGTCGTTGCTTCTTCGTCGTTTTTTTATTTTTTAAATGCTGTTGTTGTGCTTTGTTTCAAATTTCTCTTTACATTAAGTGAAAAATAGGGTATAATTATTTTAAGTATGAAAATCAGCAATATGCAAAAGGAGAGAACAAATAATGAGAAAATTTGCGTCACTGACCATTGCTTCAGCGCTTCTTGCAGGCTGTCTGACAGGCTGTTCAGGCTATGACAAAAAGTTCATAGGCTATTGGGAAGCCTCCGAAATGATTGTGAACGGCAATTCCATAAAAGATATCGCAGGTGTGCCTATCGGCGCTATGATGCGCTTTGAACTGAAAAAAGACGGCACGGCTGACTGGGCTTCACCTCTTTCGGCTGTAGGAGATCCGTCAAAAAGCGGTGTCAGGGCTGTCTGGAAATCAACCGACACCGACAGCGCCGAACTTACTATATCCGTTCCCGAACAGGACGACAGCGTTATCAATCTTGAGTATGCCGACGGCCGTGTTGTCATCGAAAGCAACGGCGTTGAGACCTATCTCGAAAAGGTTGACCAGTTCTCCGAGGTCGATGAAAAGCTGTTGAATGATACGCTTATGAAGGGCTTCGGCTCAATGCTGGGCGAATGATGCGGAGGTTATGATGAAAAAAGTTTTAGCATTTGTTTGTACAGCGTTTGCGATATGCAGTCTGACTTCCTGCCGCCATGAAAATACTGAAAAGCATTATTCGGAAATTGTAGTGGAAGCACCTGTGACTGTAACGACTACTGAGCCGCCTTATGAGCCTGCGACTGTGCCGAGAGAGAATATCAAGGCTGAGGATTTTGTGGGTAAATGGACACCTGTGAAAATAGTGACAAACGACGAGAATGCAGAGTATATCTGGCATGATATCCCAATGGAGTATCTTTTCAGACTGGAGATAAATGCCGATAATACGGGAAACCTGATGAGCTGTGCCCTCGACAGGAAGCCTGTTTCCGAGGAAATAACAACTGAGAATATAACCGAGGTGACGACTGACGAGGCTTTGACCGAGACAGCCGCTGAAACCACAGAGACCGTGACAGAGGAAAATACCGAGCCGACAACTTCGATTTATGATATCCCCGATGAGGAGCTTTTCAGAAACGAAAGCTTCACATGGAGTGCGGAAAACGGCAGAATGCTCATGAATTTCAGCGACGGCAGGTCAGCCTACTGCAAGATAAAGAATGGTACTCTCATGATAAGCGACGGCATGGGACTGAAAATTTATTTCACCATGACTGACGAGTTCAAGGATATCGACTATACAGAGTTCAGAGATTTTGCTGACCTTGAACCTGACGGCTATATACCGTCATCTGCGGACTTCTTTGCTGAAACGGCTGAGGTTACGGCTGAGGATATCGTCGGAAAATGGGAGTGTACTTTCTATTCCGCTGACGGCGAGAGCTTTGAAGGAGAACTTTACGGTATGCCGCTGAATGCGCTTTTCCAGATGGAGATAAATGCCGATAATACGCTTTCAATGCGTGTGGGCGGTTCTGATGCCGATGCCGAAGTTACAGACTATAAGTGGGAAATTGACGAAAAAGGCAGGATTCTGCTCTATTATGCCGATGACAGCGAGTTTCAGGCTGTTGCCGAGATGAACGGCGGCGAACTTTTCATCGAGGAAGGTACTGATGCAATGCACTATAAGAAGGTTGACAAATTCACGGAATTTGACTGGGATTCCTTCACTGATGCAGGAGAAGGAGTATGAAAGTCGGAGTATCAACAGCGTGCCTATATCCTAAGCCGCTCGAAGAATGTCTGTATGACCTTGCGGTGAACGGCGTTCCGAATGTGGAAATATTCATAAATACCCATTCCGAGCTGAAAAAGGGCTTTGCTCACGGCGTGGCAAATCTGCTGAAACGCTTTGATGTGAGATGCGCATCAGTCCATCCATTCACCTGCGAAATTGAATCGCTCATGTTCTTTTCGCCATATGAACGCAGAATGAACGATATCCTTGAATACTACAAGCACTATTTCAGTTTCATGAATACCGTCGGCGCTGAGATATTCGTTTTCCACGGCGGCAAGCCTGCCTCGACACTTGATGCTGACCTTTACTGCGAGAGATATCTCAAACTCTACCGTCTTGGTCAGGAATTCGGCATAAAAACGGCTGTGGAGAATGTTTCACGATGCAAAAGCGCAAGTTCGGCGTTTATTAAGGATATCGCAGGCAGACTCGGAGATGAGTTCGCCTTTGTCCTTGATACGAAACAGGCTGTCCGTGCAGGCGAAAATCCCATGAATTTCCTCGATGCCGCAGGAAAAAGCATTGTAAATGTCCATATAAGCGATTCGGGAGAAATGGGTGACTGTCTGCTTATAGGCAGAGGACGCTTTAATTTTAAACAATTTTTTGAAAAGCTGAACGGTCATAATCCTGACTGCAATGTTATCCTTGAACTTTACAGAAGCGGATTCGGCGGTATCAGCGACCTCATAACAAGCTGCAACACACTTATAAAAATGACTGAGCCGTATGGCAGGGAGAAACAGCTATGAAATGTCCTTACTGCGGATTTATCGATTCAAAGGTAATAGATTCACGTCCGTCCGATGACAGGATAAGAAGGCGAAGGGAATGCATTAAATGTCACGGAAGATTCACAACATATGAAGTCATTGAAATGCCGCTTCTCATGGTTGAAAAGCGTGACGGAAGCTTTCAGCCGTTTGACAGGAATAAGCTTATCACAGGCATTTTCTCGGCAATAAAAAAGAGACCTGTCACAATTTCGCAGGTCTCGGAGATAGCCGACTATGTTGAGAATTATTTTGCGAATGCACTGAAAACTATCGCAAAATCAAAGGAGATAGGCGAACTTGTGCTGAACAGGCTGAGAGAGCTTGATCCCATATCCTATATAAGATTTGCCTCGGTATATGAGGATTTCACCGATACAGCAAGCTTTGTTGCGGTCATAAGCGAAATTGAGGACAAGTCGGCACGTCAGGCGGCTACTGAACAGGAAGCCTGATTTTTCCGCAGTCCTCGCTGTAGACCATTGAAGCGGCTGCAATACCGTCACAGACGATCAGCTCCGCAAGCATTTTCTTGTTTTCGGGGCTGTAATTTTTCACTTCATAGACATAGAGCCTGCCGTATTTCCCTGAATAACGGCGCAGGGGAAGTCCCTGTCTGTCCTGCATGAGGGCGTATTCCTCGTATTCATGGGAGAATTTTTCGGGTATCATGATGTCACGGCAGGATATCTCTGTAACCTCCCAGCCGTGTGAGGAGAAATAATCCATGCGTTCGTCGGCAGTTGCCGCAGATACAAAGACTTCCTCGGGTTCATCGGTTTCGGGGATAAAGCTTCGTATGATGACGAATGCCGCCGCAGATAAAGCCGCCGCCGCCGCAAATAACAGAAATTTTTTCAATGAAAACACCTCTTTATTTTATGTTATTTCTGTAGGGGTGCATTCCGTGCGTCCCTGCATATGCAAAAAATGGTGATCGGAATCCCCACACCGCAATAAAAATATATTCCCGAAAGGAGCAGATTATGCCATCTGTAAGACTTGACAGATTCATATCCGAGAGGACTGAGTATACACGCAGTCAGATAAAACAGCTTGCCGCCAAAGGCTCAATAACCGTGAACGGCACTGTCATAAAAAAATCCGATACAAAAATCGACACCGAAAAGGACAGCGTGACCGTATGCGGACAGACGCTTTCAGAAAGCCGCTGCCGCTATTTCCTTGTGAACAAACCGGAGGGCTATGTGTGCTCAACTGACGAAAAGGACGGCGTTACAGTGCTGAATCTGATACCGCCCGAACTGAGAACCAAGGGACTGTTTCCGGCAGGCAGACTCGACAAAGATTCAACGGGTGCGCTCCTCATAACCGATGACGGAGAGCTGGCTCACAGAATGCTGTCTCCCAAGCGCCATATCAGCAAAATCTATATTGTGAAACTTGACAGACCTTTTGAAAGTAAATATGTTAATGAATTTGAAAAAGGCATGATTCTTGCGAACGGAGATGTTTGCAGGAGTGCAAAAGTAAGATGTTCACCCGACTGCGAAACAGTGGCTTTTGTCGAACTTTACGAGGGAAAATACCATCAGGTCAGACGTATGTTTGCCGCCGTTGGAAATCATGTACAGTTTTTACAGCGTATTTCGCTCGGCAGTCTCATACTGCCCGAAAAACTGAGCTTAGGAATGTACATGGAATTATTGCACAAAGATGTTGAAAACTTATTCGTGCCGCTTGATTTTGACATTTTCTTCACAGAAAATGCTTCTTTTTTTTCGGCAAACTTAATAAACAAGTAAATATAACTTTGTCAATTTAACCACTTGAAATGTGAACGGAAATTTGGTATTATATTATTATAGCTGATACTGTACAAAAACTAATTCTTTGCAACGAAAGCTCAGCGAATGGTAAAATGCAATTATGTGCTCATAAACAACGGCTCGGGTATGTTCCCGTTTACCCTTTCAGTCAGTTCATGAATTCTCATTGTGCAAAGGCTTTTTCAGATTTATTTTTTGAAGCATCAAATAGATATCGGCGTTATAATTTTGAACTGGAGGACTGGATTAAATGGCAGGTTTAACACTCAAAGGCATTTATAAAAAATATCCGGGCGGCGTTACAGCTGTAACAGACGTAAATTTAGACATCAAAGACAAGGAGTTCATCGTACTCGTTGGACCATCAGGCTGCGGTAAGTCAACAACTCTCCGTATGATCGCAGGTCTTGAGGAGATCTCAGAAGGCGAACTCTACATCGGCGACCGTCTGGTTAATGATATTGCTCCTAAGGACAGAGATATCGCAATGGTATTCCAGAACTATGCTCTCTATCCGCATATGACTGTTTTCGACAACATGGCTTTCGGACTCAAGCTCCGTAAAGTTCCTAAGGAAGAAATCGAGAGAAAGGTTAACGAGGCTGCTAAGATTCTCGACCTTTCACACCTCCTCGACAGAAAGCCAAAGGCTATGTCAGGCGGTCAGCGTCAGAGAGTTGCTCTCGGACGTGCTATCGTTCGTTCACCTAAGGTATTCCTTCTCGACGAGCCTCTCTCAAACCTCGATGCTAAGCTCCGTGCTCAGATGAGAACTGAGATCGCTAAGATCCACAAGAGACTCGGTACTACATTCATCTACGTAACTCATGACCAGACTGAGGCTATGACAATGGGCGACAGAATCGTTTGTATGAAGGACGGTTTCGTTCAGCAGGTCGATACTCCTCAGAACCTCTATGAGAACCCTGTAAACAAGTTCGTTGCAGGCTTCCTTGGTTCACCTCAGATGAACTTCATCGATGCTGTTCTCAGAGAAGAATATGGTCAGTATGTCGTTGAATTCGGTTCAAACAGAGGCAACGTTTACCAGATCATCGTTCCTGAGTCAAAGGTCAACGAGAATCTCCAGAGATACGTTGACAAGGAGATCATTCTCGGCGTTCGTCCTGAAAGCATTTATGACGAGCCTGCATACATCGCATCTGCTACAACAGGTATCATCGATGCTAATGTTGAAATCACAGAAATGATGGGTGCTGAAACATATCTTTACCTTGTTTGCGAGGGTATTCCGCTTACAGCAAGAGTTAGCCCTTCATCAACAGCTAAGCCTGGCGATGACATCAAGGTAGCTATCGACCCGAACAGAATCCATATCTTCGATAAGGAAACTGAGAAGGCAATTGTTAACTGATTAATTCTTTTCATATTTATCCTTTCTTTCTTTGTGCGGCTGACTACCGCACGCAATGGCCGCAGTAACCCTGCGGTCATTTGTTTTGTGGAGGTACAAATGAGTACGATAAAACAATATCTTGAAGAACATAAACAGGAAATGATAGATTTTCTGGGCGAGCTTGTGGCTGTAAGAAGCGTTCAGGGCGATGCTGAGGACGGTTTCCCTTTCGGCAGAGAGCCTGCAAGAGCACTTGAAATTATGCTGAACAAGTGCCGTGAGAACGGTTTTGCTGTTGAAAATGTTGAAAACTATGCAGGCTCGGCTGACCTGAATGACCTTGAACCACAGCTTGCCATTCTCTCGCATCTCGATGTAGTCCCCGAAGGCACGGGCTGGACAAGTGAACCGTATGCGCTGAAAATCGACGGCAATAAGCTTGTGGGACGTGGTACTATCGATGACAAAGGGCCTGCGGTCGCATCGCTCTATGCGCTGAAAGCTGTCAAGGAGCTCGGTATGCCGCTGAAAAAGGGCGTTCGTCTTATATTCGGCACTAACGAGGAAAACGGCTCGGCTGACCTTGCCTACTATCGGAAAAAGCGCAGTCTGCCGCATATGGTATTCACTCCCGACGGCGAATATCCCGTGATAAACGGCGAAAAAGGCATGATAAGGGTATATTTCTCCGCACCATTTGAGGACGGCGAGATACACGGCGGACAGGTCATCAACGCTGTGCCGAATACCTGTACTTTCAGCATAAATGAGGGACTGCCTGACGGTGTGAGAGCGAATTTCGGCACTGTCAAGGGTATTTCAGCCCATGCATCTACACCCGAAAAGGGCGAAAATGCCATTACAAAATTTCTGCGTGACTGCCATTTCAACAAGCCGTTGTTGAAAAGTCTGTTGAAACTTTTCCCTCATGGTGAAACTGACGGAAAATCCTGCGGTATTTTCTTCGAGGACGATATATCGGGAAAAACTACGTGTGTACTGTCCATGCTGAATACAGATAACGGTCGTTTGCACGGCGGAATTGACATACGTTTTCCTCTGAACTGCAAACTTTTCAACATTCAAAGCATCATATGTGGAAAACTTCGTGACTGTGGATTTGAGATAGATTCATGCGAGGGCACAGAGCCGCACTATACCGACGGAAACAGCGAATTTGTGCAGTCCTTGCTGAAAGTTTATGAGAAAGTTACGGGCAGAAAGGGACTTTGCCTGACTATCGGCGGCGGCACGTATGTCCATGAGATAGAGGGCGGTGTGGCATTTGGTGCGGAATTTCCTGATGAGGACGGCAATATGCATGGCGCAGATGAATTTATAACTGTGGAAAATCTGCTGAAAAACGCCGAAATTATGGCAGAGGCTATTGTTGATATCTGTAAGTGAGTGAGTTTTCAACATCTCAAATGGGGTGTGTGGAAAACTTCATGCACCGAATAAAATATCAGCGCAAAAAAAAGGGAGAACACACAAAATGTTCTCCCACGCTGACCGAAAAATATCGGTTTATTCTGTTTCTGTTTTATTATCAGCCATAAACGACTCAATATTGACATCTTTTTCCCAATCGGCAGTATACATGAACTGCGCAGGATCATAGCAAATGCCCATATATCGCACTTCAAAGTGACAGTGAGGGCCTGTTGAGTCGCCTGTTGAACCGACTTCGCCGATAAGCGAGCCACGCATAACAGGATCGCCTGCCTGAACGTGAACCTGATTCATATGCGCATAAACCGTCTGGTAGCCGTCAAGATGGTCTATCATGACGAAATAGCCATAGCCGCCGGGATTCCAGCCTGCGGAAACAACAACGCCGTCGCCTGCCGCATAGATCTCAGTACCCGTATCAGCCGCAATATCAAATCCTTTGTGGTTACGGTCGCTGATGAATACGTCGCTTACCCAGCCGCCGTTGACAGGCCATGCAAACTGACCTGTACCGTAAATTTTGGTGTCAGGGCTGTCAGGGTGAGCCTTGTATGTACCAATGCCGATCTGCTCGACAACAGGAACTTTTGTTATTTTTGCGCTGACGGTCTTTCTGGAATACTCCTTGCCGTCAACGTAGGTTATCTCGATATTGCTCGATTTTTCGCCCTTTGCGCCTTTGACGAGGAGTTCCTGCGTGCCGAGGTTGAGCGAACTTGTCTCGACTTCGATAGTCTCATAGTCAAGCATTGAAACGAGTTCCATTTCACGGATATACTGGATTGGAAGATAGCTTTCCGTTTCGGTGACATTCACCATTTTGCCGACTTTGAAGTTTTTCTCGATGTTCGGGTTGAGCTTTTCGAGGTCTTCGAGTGACATATTATATTTTTTACTTATTGTAACGGGTGTATCCGATTCACCTGCGATATAAACAGACGGCTTTCTGGTAGATGATGTGAGCATTTTTATCATTTCGCTGTTTTTCATGACGCTGCCTTTGAGGTACATACCGTCGATATAGTCGATTTTGTCCTTATATGAAACCTCCTTGACAATGCCATCGATAGGGTAGTTGAGGAGTTTTGCGTTGAGAGCGTCCTGAACAGGCGTTTTATCCTTGACAGCGCCGATAAATTTATTGTTGACATACACGCCGCAAGCCTGAACAAGTTCCTCGCTTGAAGCGTTGAGGAGTTCATTTGCAAGCTGTGACGAGGTGAGTATCTTTTCGCCGCCTGAAATAATTTTCAGTGAAAGCTGTGCGGAGAGATCAACCTGTTTTGTATCGTCTGCGGTATATGAGATACGCTGATTAACGTCACGGGCGGCGGCATCATAGTCCGATTCTGCGTTGATTATGCCGATTTCCTTGTTGCGGTAGGTGACGCTTATGCCGTATTCAAGCTTTGAACCGTACCTTATGACGGCAACGAGGAAAAATATCGAAACTATCGGCAGGAGATAGTTCATAGCCGTGAAGAAAACGCCGCTTTTGCCGAAGATATAGGATCTCCAGAACTTCCGTGAGGCTTTTTTATAGGCATCACGGCTTTGTTTTTTCGCATTCCGCATATCCCTTTGCAGTTCACGGTTCAGAGCCATTCTCTCTTTCATGGGTGCGGAGAGGTCACGGAATATCCAGCGCAGAGCCTTTGCGAAAAGTATGAGAAGTTCCTTTATTTCGGTAAAAATGAAGCGTATGCCTTTGATGATGAAAAGAAGGATTGCCGAGATAAGTTTTATGAGGTAAATGCCTGCGGCGGCTAAAAAGCCTGACAGACCGAAATTGCCGTTGTCTGTATAATCATATGAAACGTCTGAATAGGGGTGACGTTCCTTTTTCATTGAAACAGCTCCTTTCTGATAGTCATACACAATTATTATATCATTTTCAGAAAAAAATACAAGATTTTGAGAGCATTTCGCTGAATATACGGTTTATTTTGTCATGTTGCACAAAAATGAGCAATATTATTCACCTGTATGGTATGAATAATCAAGCATTTCCACGGTATAATTCTCCAGTTTATCAATGAGCGGCAGGACATCCTTACGTGCGGATTCAAGGTCATGTTCAAGATAGTTGCCGCATTCCTCAATGGTACAGCCCGGAATTTCCTCGTTATACTGCGAAATGAACACGAAAGCATCTCTTACGAGCTTTATTGCATCGGCTTTCGGCAGGGTATCACGGGTGAGGAAATAGAAGCCTGTGCGGCATCCCATAGGGCCTACGTATACGATTTTGTCCGTAAATTCGGAGTTTCTTGCATATGTAGCGAACAGGTGCTCGATGGTGTGGAGTGACGGATTTGAGACATATACGCCGCCGTTAGGCTTCACCATGCGCACGTCATACGAGATAACGTCGCCGTCAATGCGTGATATGTACATACCAACGCCGAATTTTGTGTGGTCAACTGAAAAACTTGCGATTCTTTCCATTTTGGGTTACTCCTTTATAAATATTGATTAAAAAATATTGTTTATCTGTAGGGGATGTCGCCTCGGCATTCCACCCGAACCCCATGGCAACAGCATTTACTTTTATAGATTAAAGCTTTTTCGTCGGTCAAGCCGAGGTATATGACTGCGGACAGTCCGTAAACCGTTGCTTTGCTCGGTTTACTGCTTCTTAGGGGGACCCTGTCCCCCTCGTACACCCCCTGCAAGGGAGCGAGCTGCTCCCTTGACCCCGCAATATGCGGCTTCGCCGCTTGTATATTTTTTAAATGCTGTTGCCGTGTTGTATTTGAAAGCATATGTTGACATTATACAGACATTATGATATAATAATCAAAATATAATGTAATGAGGATATTATGCAGGATAAAAAGCCCTGATGATAAGTTACAGAAGATGAGAGCAAGCCTGAAATCAATTGGAGTGGAGTATATAAACTATGTTTGAGTATAAAAAAATAGAGGGAATAGACGTTTTAAGGGACAGAATACCTCCTGAGCTTCAGGCATGGTGCTGTTTTTCAAACATAATTGAGCTTAATTACAGTTCAAAAGCAGCTGATGAATTTTATTGTGATTATACCAATATGGTCACATTACTGCTTTCAGACGATAAATGTCAGTATAAAATCAAGCTGACTTTGTATAACATAAGAGGAAACCTGAATTTTGATATGTTAAACGGATTATACAGCGGTTTTACGATAGAAGAATGTCTGAATTCAGAACGTGAGAATAATTTTCATATATATTCTGATGAACAGGATATTGAATATAATTTATATTGTGAAAAAATAAGAGCTGTTTTGGTGTAAGTTACGCAGAGGCACATTCCGTGCGCCCGTATTAAAGCAAACAAACACAGATTATCAAGCGGCGGTCAATTGTCGCCACTACAAGCAATTACATAAATATATTATCAAAGAGACAGTTTATATTCATGTTTGACCAAAGCAAAAACTTTAGCCTGTAAAAGCAAGATGACAAGATGACAAGATTCCATTTATAGAGAAGGTGTCACCTTGCCTGCGCCTTGATAATATAAAAGGGACAGCTGAATATGTCACGGGATATTTTCAGTCATAAATATGATATTATAAATCATTGAAAAACAAAGCTTCACATTATATAATAAAATAAAGGGCAGTTCTGAAAAAAATGTTTTGAATAAGAAATACAGCGAACTGTCCGTAACAATTCACAAAAGGAGTGAAGTTATGTTTATCAGACTATCAAAAACAACTCAGCGTGTATATGCGGCATTTACTGCATTTGCGGTACTTCTTGCCCTACTGCTGACATTCCCGACAGCAAGAGCGTATGCGGCAGGCACTGACCTCTATGTTGGCTACTCAGGCAGACAGAACAACTTCTCAACAGTTCAGGACGCTGTCAACAAAGCCGCAAGCCTCAACCCGACAAGCGAGGAACAGCGTGTGACTATCCACATTGCCCCCGGCACTTACAGACAGCAGGTAATCGTTCAGACACCGTACATAACATTCATAAACGACGAACCCTCAAAGGGCGATGCAGTCCTCACATGGTACTACGGCATAGGCTATAAATACTACAGCGCAAACTCCAAGGGCTATTATGATGCAAATGCCGCTATGTCAAAATCGGCTAAGAATGTGGCTAATTACCGTTGGGGAGCTACCGTTCAGCTTTGGAACAAGGCTACGAATTTCAGGGCGGAGAATATCGTTTTCGAGAACTCATTCAACCGCTATATGACCAGTGAGGAAGTTGCCGACGGCGTTGAATGTACTAACGAAACTCTCACTGTCGGCAGAAATTCATATACCGATGTTCAGGCTAAATCCCAGACTGAACGTGCGGCGGCTCTCTCGGCTGATGCAGGCTATTGTGAATTTCTCAACTGCAAGTTCCTCAGCAGTCAGGACACTCTCTATGCAGGCGCTTCACCGCAGTACTATAAAAACTGCCTTATCGAAGGTCAGACCGACTATATTTTCGGTGACTGTGCGGCTGTTTTCGATAGCTGTGAACTGCGCTGGAAAGGCTACAGCAGTGGTTCTTTAGGAGGATATATCACTGCTGAACGTGACGAGAACAACGACGATACAGGCTATCTTTTCTCAAACTGCAAGGTAACTGCAAATCCGAATCTCACGGTTTCTACAGGCTATCTCGGCAGACCGTGGAGACAGTCCGCTAAGGTCATGTTCATCAATACCACACTTGCAAACGGCAATATGATTACTCCCGAAGGCTGGACTTCCATGAGCGGCGTACAGCCTGAAACTGTTGACGGATTCAAGGAATACGGCACTAAGCTTGCAAACGGTCAGTCTGTTGACCTGTCAAGACGCAAGGGACATACCCTCTCCGCAAATGATGCAAATAATATAAAGCTTGAAAATTATATGAAGAACTGGTCTCCGTCTTTCCTCTATTCTTCGGGAAGTTCAGAGCAGTCACAGTCAGGTCAGCAGTCGGATATCACACCTTCCGTAAGCGATGCCATAAAGACCTGCGGCGGCTGGTTCGAGGAAGCTTATGTCGAATGGGACAGCTCCAAAATCGGCAGTAATGTAAAAATAAGCTATGCCCCAAGCGGCAGTCAGGATTTCGTTCAGGCTGATTCAGAGCTTATCCGCAGTTCCCGTGCCGATATCGCGGGACTGAAAGGCAATACCGAATATACCCTGAAAATCGAGGGTTCATCAGGTTCGGCAGAGTGTACAGTAAAGACTATGGCTTATGACAGAAGCGGCTATGCTCATTTCAATACATCATCGGGCGTGGGCGCATACAACAACGACGGTACGCTGAAATCGGGCGTTCAGGTCATCTATGTCACAAACTCCAACAAGGATACCATAACCTACGGCGGCAAAACAGGTCTGTATAACATCTTCTACAGCGCAAAGCCGAGCAACGTTGTTTTCCGTTTCATCGGTACTGTAGGCGTTCCGTCAGGCGCAAAGGCTAATGACGGTCAGCAGAATGACGGCTCAAATATGCTCTATCTCCAGAACGCAGAAAATGTCACAATTGAGGGTATAGGCTATGATGCAAACCTCGATAAATGGGGATTTGAGATGAAACGATGCAGGAGCATTGAAGTCCGCAATCTGTGGCTCGGCAAATATCCTGATGACGGTATATCCATGACAGGCTCTGACGATAACCGTTCGGCTCATATCTGGGTACACAATAACTCTCTCGAATCGGGCTATAACCAGTTCGCAGGCAACGGCATTGTTGATGATGATAAGGCAGACGGTGACGGCTCAACTGATATCAAATGGTCTGAATATGTCACGATTTCCTACAATGTCTACACAAACTGCCATAAAACTTCCCTCGTCGGAGGCGGCACGAACCATTTTCAGGACTGGATAACCTATCACCACAACTGGTTCAACGGCACGGAATCACGTAACCCCCGTGCGAGAAATGCTCATATCCACAGCTATAACAACTACTTCACCAACAACAAGCAGTACGGTATAGGAGCTTCATACAACTCGAAGATATTCTCCGAGGCTAACTATTTTGAAAAGACAAATCTCCCTCTTGATGCCGAAAATATCGGTAGTGACGCATATTCGGGCACTATCAAGTCATACGGAGACAAATTCGTAAGCTGTAATATGGGAAGCGGTCTTGCTTATCAGACCGTCAACAGCCGCAATGACAAGGCATATATCAATAACCTGAAACAGGGCGGCGACGGCTATGACAACTTCGATACCGACAGCTCAAAGATATACGGCTCATATAATGTACAGTCCGCTGATGCCGCTAAGAATGAGGTCATGGCATACGCAGGAAGAATGCAGAACAAGGCTTACAATACGGGTTCAGCAACAAGCGGCAGTCAGGGTACAACTCAACCGACCGATATCGGAATAACAAGCACTCTTATCAGCAATTTCAGTGTTCTGGACTATACATACGGTTCAGCATGGTCAGTTGCAGAGAATACAAAGGTCTATGACAAGGCATTCGGCGACCGTGATTTTGCGGTAACGGCACTCCCACAGTCTCTTGCAGGTTCAGAGCATATCATCACAGCCTGCGATTCAAAGAATACAGATGCAGACCTTGCACAGTTCACCGCTTCGGCTGATGTTACGGTATATGTTGCAATCGACAGCAGAGTGACGAATATTCCGTCATGGCTCGGCTCATACACGAATACATGGGAAACTCTCACCATTACCGACAGCTCGGCTGACAGGACATTCAATATCTACAGCCGTGACTTCAAGGCAGGCGAAACGGTTACTCTCGGCACAAACGGTCAGAGTTCAGGCGTTATGAATTATACGGCATTCGTCAAGGAAAAGCCTGTGGTCACAACTACGACTACAACAACTACTACGACTACCACGACCACGACTACAACTACTGTGACGACTGCCACAACGACCACAACTGTTTCCGTGGAAATAACGGACAGCATGGCAGGCGATGCAAACTGTGACGGCATTGTAAATATGTCTGACGTTGTGCTTATTATGCAGTCTATGGTAAATCCTGACAAGTTCGGAATCAACGGCAGTGACGGTTCACATATCACTCGTCAGGGCATGATAAACAGCGATGTTGTGGGCAAAGACGGCATTACAAACATGGATGCACTGGAGATACAGAAGTATCTGCTTGAACTTGTAACAGAGCTTGTATTATAAAAAAGCAACGCCTCGGCGCAGACCGACAAAATTATTATACTTATAAAGCAATATTAATTAACAGTATTCTATAAAAAATATGGAATACTGTTTTTTTTCTTGACAAATATTATAAGTTGTGGTAGAATTAAGCTACCAAATATTATTGGGGAGGTTTCTCTATATGAAGTGTAAATTTTGTGGGAATGAAATACCAATGGGTGCGAGATTCTGTGATGAATGCGGCACTGCTGTCGAGGAGGCAGGCGGAGGTATAAACCTGTCAAAAAATGGTGACGGTATGCTCGATATCACTGCACCAAACGCAGGCATGAGCAACAGCCTGAATGCTCAGAACGACATGAATGCTAATCAGCCACAGCAGTTCGGCGGTCAGCCACAGTACGGTCAGCCACAGCAGTTTGGCGGTCAGCCACAGTACAGTCAGCCACAGCAGTTTGGCGGTCAGCCACAGTATGGTCAGCCACAGCAGTTCGGCAATCAGCAGTACGGTCAGCCGCAGTACGGCAATCAACAGCAGTACGGAGCAATGGCAATGGGTATGGGAATGATGAATACTGCCTATAACGAAGGTGACGGAAGTCCGAGATATGTAGGTTTCGTTGACGCAATAAAGCTGTTTTTCAAGAACTTTGTCAACTTCACAGGACGTTCAACACGTTCGGAATTCTGGTTTGTAATGCTTGCCGAATTTGTATTTAGCTTTGCACTTGGTATACCATGTCTCATAAGCATGAAGGAATATTTATCAGATATCAGCAATTGGTTTGATCTGCAAGGCTTCTTTGATAAGATGCTTGGCTGGAGTATTTTATATAGTATCGTAGGTCTTGCATTGTTCCTGCCGAACCTTTCGCTTTTAGTAAGACGACTTCATGACAGCGGTATTCCGGGCTGGTCAATTGTGATATGGATAATTGCTTCTGCTCTTTGTTCACAATTACCGTTTTTGCTGCTTGTTCTTTTGGTTTTATATATATACGCTATGTGCAGAGAAAGTCAGGGTGCTAATAAATGGGGCCCTGCACCAAATCCAAACAGAAGATAATTAATATTGCGGCTTCCGTTATTTCGGGAGCCGTTGTTTATTCTTGACAAATTTTATGGTTTGTGATAGAATCATATCATAGAGCATATCTGAAAATATGTGAGCGGAGGGATATATATGAAATGCAGATTCTGCGGAAATGAGATAAGAGCCGGAGCAAAATTCTGTGAGGAATGCGGCACTGCCATTGAAAACAGCGGCGGTACAATAAATCTTTCAAAAGAAAATAATACCACGCCCGATGCTTCATTACAAAATACAGGTATGAATAATCAGCAGTTCGGCGGTCAGCCTCAGTATAACAATCAGCAGTTCGGCGGTCAGCCTCAGTTCAGCAATCAGCAGTTCGGATATCAGCAGGGTATTCAAACAAATCAGGTCGGCTATTATGAACAGCCCGGATATACAAATAAGGGCTTTCAGGTCTATAACGAAGGTGACGGAAGTCCGAGATATGTGGGAATGAAAGGTGCGGCAGAGCTGTTCTTCAGGAACTATTTCAACTTTTCAGGACGTTCTACACGTTCAGAATACTGGTATATATTTCTGATTTTCTGTTTAGTTGGAGTGGCATTTACATTCATTTTAGTAGCAGAGGTGCATTTAGACGTACCTGATTCTTTGGGTGCCGCTACGATAGCAATGATGATGGGTATTGGTGCGGCAATGCTGATCCCAATGTATGCTATCACAGTAAGGCGGCTTCATGATGCCGGACAAAGCGGCTGGATGCTGTTGTTGTTATTAATCCCATTGATAGGCACAGTTACTATTTTTGTATTTACATTAATGGAAAGTCAGCCTAATGCAAATCAGTGGGGACCTGCACCGAATCCGAATGTCATTCCGTACAGCAATAATCCGCATAATCAATAAATCAGCATATAAACGGTTTCTTCAAAACGGAAGCCGTTTATTTTTATTGACAAAAATATGAATTTGTGGTAAGATTATTGCATAAACAAAAAAACATTTATTATTTTATTTGTGGAGGAATGTCTATGATATGCAAGTCATGCGGAAATGAGGTAAAAAACGGAGCAAAATTCTGCAATATATGCGGTGCGGCTGTAAAAATCAGCGGCGGTACAATAAATCTTTCAAAAGAAAATAACAATATGCCTGATGCTTCATTTAATAATACAGAAGAACTCGGTATGCCTGAACTCAATATTAATGATATAAACATGAACAAACAGGAGAAACAGAATCTTTATGACAATGATGTAATTGAAGAAGATCTTACACTGCCGAAATTCGGCGCATATAATATCCCTGTTTATAATCAGGGCTTCGGAAGTCCGAGATTCGTGGGATTTGTTGATGCAATGAAGCTGTTTATCGGGAACTATTTCAACTTCAGCGGACGTTCGACACGTTCTGAATTTCTCATGCCGCAGATAGTGTCGTTTATTTATATACTGATAGTCTCCATGGTAATGAATATAATCACGAATGCTACAAACGAAAACGATGAATTCGGAATCAGCGGAATCGTATCGCTTATATTTTTTACAGGGGTAGTGTTTTTGCTCATACCGACAATATCATCGGTGGTAAGGCGGCTTCACGACATATCGAAAAGCGGCAAACTTGGGCTGATAGTAATTTTTCCCGTAATAGGCGCAATAGTTCTTATTGTATTTCTGTGCAAACCAAGCGTAGATGATGCAAATCCGTGGGGCCCTGCGCCTGATCCTAAAGTTAAACCTGATCTATTTTAATGAAAAACGGCTCTCGTTGTTTGAGAGCCGTTGTTTTTGTTTGATTGTTTTGTATAACGGGCGCACGGAATGCGCCCCTACAATAATGATTACGCATTTGTGCCAGCGAGCGAAAGCAAATTATCATTAACTGCAAGAGTAAGGCATTAAGCCGTCTCCGTGACAAGCGCCGCCACTCGCTCAGTGGCTATTTATCGAACATTGATTTGAGTTTGTCGAAGAAGCCCTGACGCTTTTCATAGTTCTTTTCAGAGAGTGAATCCTCGAATTCCTTGAGGAGGTCTTTCTGCTTCTTGGTGAGATTTTTCGGTATCTCAACAACTATCTTTACGTACTGGTCTCCCCTGTCTGTACGCTGGAGACGCTGGATTCCCTTGCCTTTAAGGCGGAATACAGTACCTGTCTGAGTGCCCTCATTAATGGTATACTTCACATCACCGTCAATAGTCGGCACGATAATTTCAGCACCAAGAACGGCATTCATATAAGTAACAGGGATCTCACAGTGTATGTCGAAATCCTCACGCTTGAACAGCTCATGTGACTTAACATGAACGCCAAGAAGGATATCACCGTTAGGGCCGCCGTTTGCACCGCAGTCGCCCTGACCGCTGAGACGGATAGTCTGTCTGTCATCGATACCGGCAGGGATATCAACAGAAACGGTTTTCTGAGTTCTTATTCTGCCAACACCACGGCATTTTGTACACGGGTTCTTGATTATCTTGCCCTTGCCGCCGCAGTGAGGACATGGCTTTGAAGATGATATCATGCCGAAAGGCGTTCTCTGGGTAGTCTTGACAGCACCTCTGCCCTGACAGTCGGGACATATCTCGGTAGACGAGCCTTTGTCTGAACCTGTACCGTTGCACGCCTCACAGGTACACATACGGTTGACTTTGAGTTCATGCTGTTTCTTGCCGTGACAGGCTTCCATGAAAGTGAGGGTGACATCAGCGTGTATATCTGAGCCTCGTTTCGGAGAACTTGCAGATGAACGCTTTGATGATGATGAAGTACCGAAACCGAATCCGCCGAAAAGATTTTCAAGGATATCGTCCATACCGCTCATGCCGCTCATTCCGCTGAAACCTGAGAATCCTCCCATGCCGCCCATACCGCCGCCGCCGTAGCTCGGATCGATGCCTGCGTGACCGAACTGGTCATATCTTGCACGTTTCTGGGGATCGGAAAGAACCTCGTTAGCCTCGTTTATCTCCTGAAACTTCTCAACATAGGAAGGATCATCAGGGTGGAGGTCAGGGTGATTTTCTCTTGCTTTCTTTCTGAAAGCTTTTTTTATCTCGTCCTCGGAAGCGCCTTTTTGCAGTCCGAGTACTTCATAGTAGTCTCTTTTTTCAGCCATATTTATTCTCCTTAATCCGTAATTCGTAATACGGCAGGCGAATTACGAATCAATATAAGCACCTACAGGGCGGAGAGATTTTCCGCCCTGAGAAATATTTTTATGCTTGGCAATATTACATTGAGTTGTAGGTGAGCACGCCCTCGTGTTCCCTGTCTGTTGAAATCATGGTGTCAGTGGGATGCCGAGGGCGGCACCCCCTACAGTATTATTTAATTGCCGTAATTATATCTTAAACCTCTGTGAAGTCAGCATCAACAACGCCGTCATCATTTGAACCGCCGTTGTCAGCAGCAGCACCTGCGCCGCCCATGTTAGCAAACTGTGAAGGATCAATACCCTCTGCGCCGCCGTTAGGGTTAGCTTGCTGATAGATCTTTGCAGAAAGGTCATAGAATGCCTTCTGGAGTTCTTCCTTGAGTGTCTTTATCTCGTCAGCGTTGTTAGCCTCGATAGCTGATTTGAGTGATGCACACTTGCTTTCGATATTTGACTTTTCATCAGCAGATACCTTGTCGCCGAAGTCTGTGAGAGCCTTTTCGCACTGGAATACGAGGTTTTCAGCTTCATTCTTGTTGTCAACTTCCTCACGGCGCTTCTTGTCCTCAGCAGCATACTGTTCAGCTTCCTTAACAGCCTTGTCGATGTCGTCCTTGGACATATTTGTTGAAGAAGTGATTGTGATGTTCTGTTCCTTGCCTGTGCCGAGGTCCTTAGCTGAAACGTGAACGATACCGTTCTGGTCGATATCGAATGTTACTTCGATCTGTGGGATTCCTCTTGGAGCAGGAGCGATTCCGTCAAGACGGAAAGTACCGAGCTGCTTGTTGTCTCTTGCGAACTCACGCTCACCCTGGAGAACGTTGATATCAACGGCAGGCTGATTGTCAGCATATGTTGAGAATACCTGAGACTTCTTTGCAGGAATTGTGGTATTTCTTTCGATCATTCTTGTGCAGATGCCGCCGGCAGTTTCGATACCGAGTGAAAGCGGAGTAACATCGAGGAGGAGCAGACCGTTCTTCACGGCGCCGCCGAGAACGCCGCCCTGATATGCAGCACCGAGTGCAACACATTCGTCAGGGTTGATGCCCTTGAACGGTTCTTTGCCGATAAGCTTCTTAACAGCGTCCTGAACAGCAGGGATTCTTGAAGAACCAGCAACCATGAGAACCTTGTTGATCTCTGAGATTGCAAGTCCGCTGTCGCTGAGAGCCTGTCTTACAGGGCCCATTGTAGCTTCAACGAGGTCTGCTGTGAGTTCGTTGAACTTAGCCTGTGTAAGAGTGAGGTCAAGGTGCTTAGGTGTGCCTGTAGCATCAACAGTGATGAACGGGATATTGATGTTTGAAGTTGTTGTTGAAGAAAGCTCTATCTTTGCCTTTTCAGCAGCATCTTTAAGTCTCTGTGCAGCCATTTTGTCAGCTGAGAGGTCGATACCCTCTGACTTCTTGAATTCGTCAACTATCCAGTTGATTATGCGCTGGTCGAAGTCGTCACCGCCGAGACGGTTGTTGCCTGCGGTTGCGAGAACTTGCTGAACGTCCTCACCCATTTCGATGATGGAAACATCGAATGTACCGCCGCCGAGGTCATAAACCATAACTGTCTGTTCTTCTTCCTTGTCGATACCATAGGAAAGAGCAGCAGCAGTAGGCTCGTTGATGATACGTTTTACAGTAAGACCTGCGATCTGACCTGCGTCCTTTGTAGCCTGTCTCTGAGCGTCAGTGAAGTATGCAGGAACAGTGATAACAGCTTCTGAAACAGTCTCACCGAGGTAAGCTTCAGCGTCAGCCTTGAGCTTCTGGAGAATCATAGCAGAGATCTCCTGTGGTGTATACTTTTTATCGTCGATAGCAACTTTATAATCAGAACCCATGTGTCTCTTGATAGAAGCAACAGTTCTGTCGTGGTTTGTGATAGCCTGTCTCTTAGCGACCTGACCAACAAGACGCTCACCGTTATTTGTGAAAGCTACTACAGAAGGAGTAGTTCTTGCGCCTTCATTGTTAGGGATAACAACGGCGTTGCCGCCTTCCATAACTGCTACGCATGAGTTTGTTGTACCAAGGTCGATACCAATAATTTTTGCCATAATAATTACCTCCGAATTTTAATTATAGTAAACGACAAATCTTTTTGGCGTTTACTATTTGCCGATTGCAGGGAGCAAATCTTTGATCTGCGTATCTGCAGGGAAATTTAAATATACATATTAAGGTTTGTTTATTTGTATTGTTTAAACGGCAACAGCGACCATTGCAGGTCTGATAAGCTTGTCGCCGAGCATATAGCCTTTCTGGTAGACTGCACATACATAATTGCTTGCATAGTCAGTACCGTCAAGCTGCTGGATAGCGTTGTGAACATTCGGATCGAACTCTTTTCCGAGAGATTCAACTTCAGTCACATTCATTTTATTCATGAAGTCCTTGAGCTGTCCCCAGATGAGCTGCATACCGTTCTTGAAATTTTCATCGGAACATTCAGCTTCAAGAGAGCGTTCAAAGCTGTCAATAACAGTGAGAAGATTTTCTATGCATTTTGCGGAAGCGTTCTGATAAGTTTCAGTCTTTTCCTTTGCGGTTCTCTTGCGGTAGTTGTCATACTCTGCAAAAAGTCTCACATACTTATCATTAGCCGCAGCGAGTGCTTCTTCAAGCTCCTCTGTTTTAGCGGCTGCATCATTGTATTCGCTTGCAGCATCGTCCTCATCATCAGAGTTGTCGAAGTCTTCATCTTCATCGAAATCGTCGTCAGTGAATTCCTCGTCAAGTTCCTCATCGGGATTTATCTTATTTTCCATTGGGTTTTCTCCTTTCGTCTATGTCTCTGTATCTTCTGATGTATCATCATCGTCATCGCCTGACATAAGAGATGACATTTTCTGTGTCAGGTAATCGACATAGGGAATTATCTTTTTATAGTCAACTCTCATCGGGCCTATTACTCCGAGAGAGCCGGCTTCCTTGCCGTCTTTGCGGTATTTTGAGACTATCAGGCTTGAATTGCCGATAGCGAAGGTATCGTTCTCCTGACCGAATTTTACCTGAATTCCGCTGAAAGTTTCTTCAAGCAGTTCGGAGAGACCGTTCTTGTGTTCGATAAAGCGGACGACCTCCATTTTGTCGAGTTCCTCGCAGGAGAGCAGTTTTTCACTGCCGCTTACTGTAAGTTCCTGTTGGCGGAGATCCTCGGATAGTTCGCAGATGCCCTTGACAAGCGGTGAAAGAGACACCATATAGGCGCTGACTGCGGCTACCATTTTATCAAACATTTCTTCTGAAAGTTCCTCAACGGAAACGCCGCTGAGGTTTTCCTCTATATAATGTGTAAAGAAATCAAGCTGTTCGTGATTGAGGTCAAATTCAAGGCGGCAGGCTTTGTTTTTGATACTGCCGTTTGAAGTGATGAGCAGAATGACATAGAGCCTTTTGCCTGTAGGTATTACCTCGACCTTGGATATCACCGAGAATCGTGGGACTGAATTTGTGACAACAGCGGCACACTGAGTAATTTCGGTGAGAGCGGCGGCGGCATTCTGAACGAGGAGTTCTTCGGGAGTATCCTTTCCGCCGAGCATTGAATCTATTCTTGATTTTTCATCATCAGAAAGCGAGGGGAGAGTCATAAGCTCATCGATATAAAGTCTGTAGCCCTTGAAAGTGGGGACACGGCCTGCCGATGTATGGGGCTGTTCAAGATAGCCGAGCTGTTCAAGAGCCGCCATGTCGTTGCGTATGGTAGCGGCGGAGACTTTGATATTATCAAGCTTTGAGATCGCTTTAGAGCCGACAGGTTCGCCTGTTCTGACATATTCGTCAACGATTGCGGCGAGAATTTTCAGTTTTCTTTCGTCCACGACCTCACGACCTTTCACAATCTTTAGCACTCTAACTCTTTGAGTGCTAAGTATAATTTATCACTATTATGGGATTTTGTCAAGCGTTTTATACATTTTCGGCTTTTTCAACTAATTTCAACAAACATTGCCGCTTTTTTAATGTGATATTTTTGGTGCGGGATATGAAAAGGGACAGCCGAAACTGTCCCCTGAATTGTATTAAGGGCATCTCTAAAAACCCGTTTTGAATAAGGAAAAGCAGATAGGTACAGTAGATGCAAGAAAAGCCCTCGAAGGCGTGCTTTCGCACTACGAGAGGGCTTGACGCAGCAGATGCTGTGCATAGCTGCTTTTTCTCAG
>JAZUGG010000107.1:0-13794 GCA_045641105.1 Ruminococcus sp.
GGGGTGTACGAGGGGGACAGAGTCCCCCTAAGAAGCAGTAAACCGAGCGAAGCAACGGTTTACGGACTGTCCGCAGTCATATACCTCGGCTTGACCGACGAAAAAGCTTTAATCTATAAAAGTAAATGCTGTTGCCATGGGCAGTCGCAAATTTGTACAGTTTTTCAGCATTCAGGGCTTGATTTTATATCGATTATGTGATATAATAAGAATATATTTTTATAGAAAGAGGGTAATCCAATGGAAATCAAAGGCATAAAAAGCGCAGTCGAGCTTGTTGAAAAAAAGACAGGAATAGACCTCCCCGATGAAAAAATCGAGAAGGCTGTCAAGAAAGTCGCAACCAAGGAGAACATCGAAAAAGCAAAGGATGTAATCGAGGACGTTGCGAAGAAAATCAAGAAATAAGCGTAAAATCGGGACAGCTTCGGCTGTCCTTTTTTTGCGGATACACAATAAAGCAAAGGGACAGCGTGAAAACTGTCCCTTAAAATTTTTATCAAATTGTATTATGCTGTCTTTCACGCATTTGTGTCAGAGAGCATCCAGCAGTCCTCCGCAAGCAAAAAGCTATGCCCGAAGACATAGCCGAAAGAAAAACAGATAAATAAAATATAGAAGGGGAATTGGGGGATTACTTAATCCACTAATAATATACCCCGTCAACCTTAAAATAGTCTTAAACAAGCCTTAATTTAGCCTTAATGCCAAGATACTGCACATAAATCAAGTATACGTGATATATATAAATAATATGCATTACCCGAAAAATCCCCTCACGGCATCGGCAAGCTCCTGACAGTCACCCTCCGTAAGCACCGATATATCGTCAGGTTCAGGCGGAAGAAGTCCATATAAGGAATAATACAGCTTAGTTTTCATCAGGACATGACCGCCGTCGCAGTCGCTTTCAAAAT
The DNA here is from genome assembly GCA_045641105.1 of Ruminococcus sp. Lineage (GTDB taxonomy): Bacteria > Bacillota > Clostridia > Oscillospirales > Ruminococcaceae > Ruminococcus. The sequence goes on from JAZUGG010000107.1 coordinate 918, forward strand.
ACACATTGTAATAACGCATTTTCCTTTCAGTGTCATAATACAGCTCCGAGAACACAACATTACTGAATGTATAACCGTTCTTATAAAAATTGCGCATGGCATCGTCAACTTTCTCCTGAACTTCGGGAGCAAACAATGTAGAATGAAAAAGCTGTGAGCCGTTTTCCAGCGCAGGATAATCGGCAGTTATTTTTTTAAACAATACCTCAGCCATTCCAAGCTGTATAAAATCGTCGCTTGACATATTTTCAAGCAGATGAGCAAATTCATTCTCCTTGTATTCTCCGTTCTCACAGTAACTCGCATATGAGCACATATACAGTCCGTCATAATTTTTTACATAATTAAGATGTAGTTCACTTCCGTTAGTGAAATAAATAATAACAGTGTTGCTCACATTTGACATCTCGCCCTCTTTTGTGCTCAGTGAAGCGCCATAAGTTGAGCCTACCCATACTTTTTTGATATCCGCATTTTTCAGGTATTTGTCATATGCTTTCTGCATTTCCTGACGGGCATCTTTTCTCATGTCCATGTTATGCCATGCTATATCACGGGGCACACTATAGAATCCGCTGAACGACAGAGAATCGATATATCCTGAAATATCACCATCTATAAGCTTATTCACAAGTTGTTTTATCTCAATCGTCTGAATTATGGTGTCAAAACTGCGGCATTCGTGGGTTATCTGTCCGTATGTAAGAACGCCGAATACGCCCAGAATCATGACCGTCACAAGAGAAAGAAGGATAATTTTCAGTTTACTCCGTTTCATTTTCCTGTTGACCTTGAGGAAAACTTTACTTTCCTTTGGAACATTCAGAATACTTTCCGTATTTTCTTGTGGGATTTCCTCATATAATTTTCTGCACATTTCGCACTCTTTGATATGCTCCTCAACAATAGCCTTGCTCTCGTCGCTGCAAATGCCCTCTTTACAGAGAGGAATAATATCCTCAATAATTTTGCAGTCCGTCACCTTCATTATAACTCCTCCTTGTCCATAAGTTCGATAAGTTTCTTTTTGCCCCTGAAAAACGTAATTCTTGCCCAGTTTTCGGTCTTTCCGAATACGCCGCCGATCTCTCTGAAGCTGAGTTCGGCGAACACTCTGAGGCTGAATATCTCCTTATACGGCTCATCGAGGAGATGCAGAAATCGGTGTATCCTTAGTGCGCTCTCCTTGTCGGCAAGCTTGTCCACGAATGAACTGTCATCGGGAAATTCAGCTTCAAGTTCATCTGATGAGATGTTTTTGCTTTCGGCTTTCTTAATACTGTCTGTATACAGATTTCGGGCAATAGTAAAAAGATATGTTTTAATAGAGCATTCGCCCCTGAATTTATTGATCGATGTAATAGCTTTTAGCATTGTATCCTGCATGATATCCATAGCCTGAGTCTCATTGCGGCACAGTTTCATGATAAATTTATAGAGATCAGCAGAATACAGCCTGTATATATCGTCAAATTCCTTTTCCATATCCCATCACCGCCTTTCATAAGGTTAGACGAACCACTTTTCATTTCGTTACACAAAAAACAAGGGAATTGAAAAATTTTTCCAATTCCCATAATTTCATACTGCGGATAATAAATAAGCAAGACCGATAAAAACTACTATCGGTAATATTTTCAGGCACAAAGACATCAGCAGATCACAGTCTGACAGCCGTTTCAAGCGCAACTTCCATCATGTCACGGAACGAGGTCTGTCTTTCCTCGGCGGAGGTGGATTCGCCCGTCAGCGGACAATCCGATACTGTGAGTATACAAAGCGCATTTTTTTCGGCTCGTGCGGCATTCATATACAGTGCGGCAGTCTCCATTTCAATCGCAAGAACGCCCATTTTTCGCCATTCAGCAAGGCTGTCAGCATCGTCATAGAAGGTGTCGCTCGTGAAAATATTGCCGACATGGAACGTGCATCCTTTGGCTTTTGCGGCATCGACGGCGTTCGTGAGGATATCCCATGAGGCAGTCGGGGCATATGTTCCGGGCAGGCGATACTGCGAAGAATAGGCAGAATTCGTGCTTGCACTCATGGCTATGACGATGTCACGGAGATGAACTTTGTCCGAAATTGCGCCTGCCGTGCCGATTCTGATAATGTTTTCCACATCGTATTCGTTGAACAGCTCCCATGAATAAATACCCATTGACGGCACACCCATGCCGCTGCCCTGAACGGAAACCGGAACGCCCTTATATGTGCCTGTGAAGCCGAGCATTCCCCTGACTTCGTTGTAGCATACGGCGTTATCAAGGTAGTTTTCGGCTATGAATTTTGCTCTGAGGGGATCTCCCGGCATGAGCACTGTCTTAGCGATATCGCCTTTTTTTGCGTTATTGTGTGGTGTTGGCATGGTATTTACCTCCTTGTTATTGTGCATATTGGTTGTTTTTTGTATATTTATACTCACCCTGGTCGTCTGCCGTTATATCATGTGCAGAACAAAAGTTTTAATCATAAGCAATATGACCAATGAACGGCAAATCAGCCGCATATCCCGAAATATCGGCACAAATACATCATATAAGAATTTATGCCCTTTTCAGCATCTTCTTCACCGTGGCAAGCATCGCACTGAAATTAAGCGCAATTATACAAGCCGTAATAATAAACGTCCACAAATACTTCAGCGGCGCACCTGCGATCACCACAACGCACATCACGCCAAGCAATGCCGTATTCATCAGACACTTTCCGCCATTGAACCTGAACGGGACATAATACCTCGCATCGACGATCCTGAGCCAGAAACAGAAGAAATAACTGAGGAACGTCGCAAGAGCCGCACCCTGAATTCCCCATATCGGAATGAGAAAATAGTTCATCAGAAGATTGACCGCACACGCCCCGAATGCCGTCCAGAAGGAGTTTTTCGAGTGTTTTGTGGCTGAATAGATACTGCCGAGAAACTGGTTGAGGCACATGAAAATGACTGCGCCAATGAGTATCGGCGTATAAATGTACACCGTGCGGAGTTCGGGATTTTTCGAGTAATCGGTCAGAATGTCGGTCACAGGCTTTATCACGAACAGCAGTCCTGCACCTGCAATGAACAGCACAGATTCATACGCAGAGTATACTTTTTCATAGAATTTGTTGCGGTCTGCGGAATCGTTCTCGGTAATGGCAGACATATTCCATGCCGAAAGAAAAATCGTCGAAACCATCGAAATAAGGTTCGGGAAACGGTTTGCCGTGCCGTAAATGCCGACTGTGCCCTTGCCGAGTGTGACCATGTCGCTGTGCATGGAATTGATGAACAAACGGTCGGAAAGGCTTGTTATCGTCCACATGACGATAGTCGGGATAAGCGGCGCTGCAAAGCGGATCATCTCGCCGCCGAGTTTGCTGTTGAAGAAGCGCATTCCTGCATATTTCCGCAGGTCAGCCTTGATGAAAAGGTATGCCGCCGAGAGGAAGTCCGAGAGGATAACTGCCAGCATGAAGCCATAAACGCCCATTTTGAAGCCTGCAATGAAGATGAGGTTGAAGATGAGGAGCGTGAGCGTGGCGAGGATTCCGTCGAGCGAGAACAGCTTCACCATGTCAATCGAGCGCACGAACTGCTGACAGAGCATTCGCAGTGACGAGGTTATGACATATACTATGAGTATTACCGTGTAGCCTTTGAGGTATTTGAGCGCAGGGATAAGCCGCAGAAACGGCACGACTAACGCCATCAGTACCATGCCTGCGAGGGTTATCACGCTTGATGTGGTGAAAACCTCTTTTTTGTTATAATTTTTGTCAAGTCCGAAGCGTATCAGATACTCCTGCAAAGCGAATGTGAAAATAGGCTGTAAAAACAGCGCAGTCGGCTCTAAAAGCTCCTTTATGCCGAGTTCGTCTTTGCCGAGGAAGTGCGTATACAGCTTTGTGAGGAATATCACCAGTATCTTCGAGCCGAAGCTGCCTATTGCAAAAACTGCTGTATTTAAGGCAAGTTTTTTGTATTTATTCATCAGACCACTCTTTCTGTTCATTTAATCTGCCTGACTATATTATATCACATTTTTTCGGGTTTGTATACCCTTTTTGCTTATATTCGTGATTTTACAGACTGTATTTCTGCGGCTGATATGAGCCTTATTCAGGTCATGGCAAATGTTTTAATCATGAGCATTATGAACAATGGGCGGCAGACAGTGGAATATCGCCGGAAATATTGGCATCTTGCTGATATCCTGCAAATCGTTAATTCTTTTGTCATACACACCCTTACACACCATTTACACACCCTTACACACCCTTGAAAAGTGCCAGTTTTTGCCTATTTATAGCCATTTACACACCTACACACCCTTACACACCCCAAAATCGCTATTAATTTATATATCTCTCACCTGTGCAGAAATGCGGCTTGATTCCCCTGAATCCACGCACCCTTTTGCCGTCATTGGTCAGGACATTGTTCTCGTATGAGATATTCAGCCTGTGGGCGTTGTTTCTGAGGTAGTGAATGAACGTATCACGCTTTAAAGCAGTAGTCGAATTGTCGCCGCACCAGACAGAATAAGCCGCATAAAGGTCATAACCTGCCACATCAAAGTCGCCGTAAGCAACAGCGTCCTCGTCTTCAAGAAAATCCGTGATATTGCAGTTTTCCTTCATGGCATCAACTACATTCTGCCTTGCATTGCTGCTTAAAGTGAACTTGAAATTATTGCCGATAAGCCGCATCAGACCGTCAAACATCCACCTGAAGATACGGTCTTTTTCCTCTATCAGCCTGTCCGCAAGAAAGGGATCGTCAACTCTGTCCTGTGGCTTGGGCTTGGTTCTGAGAATGAGCATACGCCTTGCAAATCCCTCGGTTTTGTCATAGAGAGCCTGCGGTGCGGTATTGCCGAAACAGAGAAAACGTGTATAAATATTCGCCTGTCGGGACTGTTCGCCCTTTGCCTCGATGTCTATGGGCGTTTCGGCTGTGACGATATTTTTTATACAGCCCGTTGTTGTAAGGGCATTTACCTGCATATCATCGTCGATCATGAGGAGCTTGTTCAGCAGATTATACCTGAAAAAACGGTCAGTTTCGATGCGCTGGAAGCTTCCCGTGAGCATATTCTTCCCGAAAATACTGTTGAGGATAACGCCCAGTCTGGACTTGCCCTCGCCGCCGCTGCCGATAATGAACATCATCTTCTGACCTTTCGTGCTTGGGATAAGGCAGTAGCCGAGATACTCCTGCAATGTCGGTATATCTTCACTTTCGAGCAGTTCACCGAGGAAATTCAGGAACTTTTCAGGCTTGCCGCAGTCCTCCTCCCACTTCACATCAAGACGGTTGCGGCAGAAGAATTTCTTCTCCGTAAATGTACCGTCAGTATAAAGAGTACCGTTCCTGATGTGGATACGCTTGGTGTCAGGCATCATCTCACCGCCGTAAGCACAAAGCTTTATGGCATTGATTATCAAGTTGACCTTCTGGGACGTATTCTTCCTGATATAGGGCATAATCTCGAAAGCAACCCTGTTTCTGAGCCAGTCCGTATCGACCTCGCCGTTTTCGTCGATGAGTTTGCCGTCGATGCAGAGCATGGGGTAACGCTGTATGAAATCCGCATAATACAGCAGTTCATCGATATTGCCGCCCTTCATTGCCCATTCAGGCTCATACGTATTCTGTTCATTCATGTTATTTGTCCTCCCTGTATAATATTCGGGGGATTCGGAACATTCCCCTACAAGGGGGCAGAAATACGCATCTTTTCAACGCAAACCCATTGAATATTGAAAAAGTTTTTTGTAACTTTGTAGCATTGCACAATAATCAGCATAAAAACGAACTGCCGTTTGTAATCGCATAGTATAAATAATAATAGTGATTTTGGGGTGTGTAAGGGTGTGTAGGCGTGTAAATGGCTATAAATAGGCAAAAACAGGCACTTTTCAAGGGTGTGTAAGGGTGTGTAAGGGTGTGTAAATGGCTATAAACAGGCAAAAGCAAGCACTTTCAAAGGGTGTGTAAGGTGTGTATCACACATAAAGATTTCTGAAAGCAAGCACGGGATATCCCTCATAATAAGGCTTGACGATTTCGGGATGCTCATCGGCATAGGCGAAAATACGCTCTGCCACGCCGTTTTTCAGGAAGTCCGCAAGCTCATTCAGAGGGCGGCGGTACATCTCCCCGCAGAGATATGAGAGGGTAATTGCCTGTCTGCCGCCGATATCCATGACACGGAACGGCCATATACGGCAGTCGAACGGCTTGTCATCTCCGAGCATACAGCCGTTTTCCCCCAGTGCGGCGCAGTCAAAAGAGCCGTCTGCCGCCGTTTCGGGGCGATAGATAAAGCCTCCGTCTTTCGGGACAAACTGCTTGTCGGGGTTGTCTTTGAGGATTATTTTCAGGTTTTCCAGCGTGAACACGGGGTTCTCCCAGATGTCGTACCTGTCGAATTTACAGCACTGTCTGCACATGGCGCAGGTCAGAGGATTTAATATATCTTTTATCATAATATTCTCCATTTAATTTAATCTGTTTCCCGAACCTGACGTTCCATTTTCTGCCGAAACAACAACTCCCCTCGGCATGACCGAAGGGAGAAATTTTCTTATTCAATAGTAACGGAAACTTTCAGGTCTTTCTTTGCAGCGCCTGCACGCATTATTGTACGGAGTGCCTTTGCAATTCTGCCCTGTTTACCGATAACTCTGCCCATATCATCAGGTGCAACGTTAAGGTGGAATACAATAACGCCCTCCTCGTCAGGCTCGTCCTCGATTATATTTATAGCTGACTTGTCCTCGACAAGCATAGCCACTACTGCATAAAGTAAATCTTTCATCGTATCCTCCAATGCTCTCGGAACGAAGGCAGAGACTTATGTCTCTCCCTCGTCATAAAAGCGGTAATTAAAGAACGCCCTCGTTCTTGAGGAGTGCCTTAACAGTGTCTGTAGGCTGCGCACCCTTTGCGATCCAATCCTTAGCCTTATCAGCGTCGATCTTTACAACAGACGGATTCTTTGTAGGATCATAGAAACCGATTTCCTCAACGAAACGGCCGTCTCTTGGGTATCTTGAATCAGCAACAACTACACGATAGAAAGGAGCCTTCTTAGCACCCATTCTTCTGAGTCTGATTTTAACTGCCATTGTATTCACCTCCGAATTATTTTTTGATTTATATTCATGCGGAACATCCGCCTGAAAGCTTATTTTATACTCTTTCCCCAGAATATATCTGCGAAAATCAGCATCAGCACAAGCACAAAACATATAATAATAACAGCACTTCGCACCTTGCTTTTCTTTTTTGAACGGCTGTCAACAGCGACGCAGACTAAGCTTATAACTCCGCATACGAGCGCCGCTATCCCTAATGTCAGAGAATCAAAATTGTAACGAAAAACGTTTCTCAAAAGCAACTCACTATTCACAGCTTGTCGCCCCACATTACTTCAGCAAAATAAATAAACAGCAGAACCACAAAAATGATGATCATTACTTTTTTGATTTTTTTCTCCTCGTCTTCATCTAAGGCGCATTTAAGGTATATTTCGGCAACTATCAACGCTCCCCAGCACGCCAGCGAGAGTATCCTCAGCAAAGGCGACCTGAAACTGATGAAGTTGCGCCTTCTTATTAGAAACAAATCATTTAACATAACACTGTTCATAGTCTTTTACCCCGTGTATAAACGCACAAAACACAGCATATAGATGATTGCCACGATGATAACGAACACGCCAAGTCCCATATAGAACGCACGGGCAGCACCCTCACCGAACCATCTTACCATTCTCTGATACTTTCTGTCCCTTGTGTAAAATCCCCATTGCTTATACGCACCCATGAAACAGAAGATGCCTGCCGCAATAAACAATAATCCGATAACCATAATATCACCCTATCAGAACGGGAGATTTCCGCCGCCCTTGCCAGACATCTTGTCAAAGTTCATACCTGCAAGCTGTTTTCTTGCCTTTCTGAGGGACATTTTACTGCCGCTTCCGGTGAACTTCTTCATCATCTTCTGCATATCGTCAAACTGACGGAGGAGGATATTCACGTCCTCGACACGAGTGCCTGAACCCTTTGCGATACGTCTTTTGCGTGACGGATTGATGATAGACGGCTTTTCACGTTCAGCCTTTGTCATTGAAGTGATGATAGCCTCAACACGGTTGAGCTGACTGTCATCGATATCAACGTCTTTGAGCTTATCGCCCAGACCGGGGAGCATTCCGATGATAGACTTCATTGAGCCCATACGTCTTATCTGCTTCATCTGGTCGAGAAGGTCGTCCATATCAAACTTGTTTTCCTTGAATTTCTTGGAAAGCTTTTCGGCATCTTTCTGCGACATAACGTTTTCAGCCTTTTCAATAAGCGTGAGAACATCGCCCATGCCGAGTATTCTTGAAGCCATTCTTTCAGGGTGGAACGGCTCGAAATCGTCTAATTTTTCGCCCATGCCGACATACTTGATAGGCTTGCCTGTAACGGAGAGAACTGACAGCGCAGCACCGCCACGGGTATCCGAATCAAGCTTTGACATAAGAACGCTTGTGATGCCGACTGCATCATCGAAAGCCTTTGCAACATTGACAGCATCCTGACCTGTCATGGCATCGACAACGAGCATAATTTCATCAGGATTTGTCTCATTCTTGATATTCACAAGCTCCTCCATGAGAGTTTCGTCAACGTGGAGACGACCTGCGGTATCGATTATGAGAATGTCGTGACCGTAGTCCTTGGCATAGGCAAGAGCCTTTTTAGCGATCTCAACAGGGTTTGTCTGTCCCATCTCGAACACCTTGACATCAGCCTTTTTGCCGACAACCTGAAGCTGGTCAATAGCGGCAGGACGATAGATATCACAGGCGGCAAGAAGCGGACGGTGTCCCTCTTTTTTGAGAAGCTTTGCCAGTTTTGCGGAGTGGGTAGTCTTACCCGAACCTTGCAGACCGCACATGAGAATGACCGTAGGCGGCTTTGAGGCGTAATTTATATGAGCATTGTCATTGCCCATGAGAGCAACGAGTTCCTCATTAACGATTTTAACAACCTGTTGTGCAGGTGTGAGACTTGCGAGAACCTCCTCGCCGACAGCTCTTTCAGTAACCTTTTTAACAAAGTCCTTGACGACCTTATAGGATACATCAGCTTCGAGGAGAGCAAGGCGTACTTCACGCATAGCCTCCTTAACATCGTTTTCGGTGAGTTTTCCTCTTGATTTGAGCTTCTTAAAGACATTATTCAGTTTATCGGAAAGTCCTTCAAATGCCATGCGTATTCCTCCTTAGTAATTATAATAGTGCGAGACCTTTTTTGATTTCATTGGCGATAGCAGTTTTCAGCGGAGCGTCTTTGATATTTTCAGCCGCCGCCTCGATATTGCCGAAGCATTCACGCATTTTGCCGAGCCTTTCAGCAAAGCCGAGTTTTTCCTCATAGTTCAGGAGAATTTCCTCGGTGCGCTTGATAAGACTTCTGACAGCCTGACGGGTAATGCCCAGCGGACTGCCGATTTCCGCAAGGGAGAGGTCTTCACAGTAATAAAGCTCCATAATGCTCCTCTGGTGTTCAGTGAGCAGATCGCCGTAGCAGTCAAGGAGCATAACAAACTTCAGTTCCTTAGCCATAACTTCACCTCTGCGGTGGTGTAATCCAAAATCACTTTACACATTATACACCATTTCAAGGCGTTTGTCAAGGGGTTGCGTGAAATATTTCATACCAAAACAAAAAATCCGCACAGTGAAAAACCATGCGGATAAATCAATATGGAGCTTGTGACGGGATTTGAACCTGCGACCTGCTCATTACGAATGAGCTGCACTACCAGCTGTGCTACACAAGCAATGTAAATATTATACCGCAGTTTACTGAAAATGTCAAGTATAAATCTTATATTTTTTATCAGCATTGACAATTCTGCACAACACAGGGAAAATTTCTCAGGTCACGAACATACAAACAAAATGCCGAGACGGTATTCTTATATGTTTGGTCAGATATGCCAACCAGCAAAACCAGTCTCTCGCCGCCATTGTTCATATAGACAAATCTGAATATATCTCTGCAAAACATATTGACAAATTTAAATATGTGTGTTATACTATGCTCAACGAAAGGAGATGATAACATGAATATGCACGAAGATGCACGAATGTTCAAAGCACTCGGCGATGAAAACCGACTGCAGATCCTCATTCTTCTGCAAAGCGAGGAACTCTGTGCCTGTCATCTGCTTGAACAGCTCAATATCACACAGCCGACATTGTCGCATCATATGAAACTGCTCTGCGACAGCGGAATCGTGAACTATCGAAAAGACGGCAAATGGATGCACTATTCCATCGCTGATGACTGCAAAGAAAAAATTACGGCTGTTGTCGCCGAATATCTTAATTGTAAGGGGTAAATAATATGACACGCAAAGAAAAAGCAGTTGACTATTTTTCAAAAGGTTTTGCCTGTTCGCAGGCTGTACTTGCGGCTTTCGGCGATGAACTCGGTATTACAACGGAACAGGCTTTAAGGCTCGCCTCATGCTTCAACAGCGGTATGCGCAAAGGTGAGGTCTGCGGCGCTTGTACGGGTGCGCTTATGGTTCTCGGTCTGAAATACGGTCAGACAAGCGTTGAGGATACCGCCGCAAGAAAAACTACAAATGACCTGACAAGCCGATTTCTCGATATGTTCAGGGAAAAGAACGGCTCATACATCTGTAATTCGCTCCTCGGTTATGATGTCTCCACGCCCGACGGTGCGGCTTCGGCTCGTGAGCAAGGTCTGTTCGGTAATCTCTGCCCAAAAATGGTTGCATCTGCCGTTGAAGTGCTTGAATGCATCATGTCTGAATAAGCAGTTTCGGGGAATTATCCGTTATGAAATTCTGCATACAAAAAGGGACAGCGTAAAAACTGTCCCTTTCAGCGTGTCAAAAAACTTATTTGGGGACGTCGAGGACGCCGTCCCCTACAAATACATTAACGAAGAATAGCTGAATTGTAGGGGCTGGCGGTCTCACCTGTCGGCTCGGTCGGTGCTTCTGCGTTGCAGAGGTATCCACTGGATACCCGCACCCTCGACAGCCCTTGTTTAACGAAATAATTTCGACTTTTTCAACAGACTAAAAGGGACAGCGTAAAAACTGTCCCTTTAATAATATATTTACGCATTTGTGCCAGCGAGCGAAAGCAGACTGACCGCCCCGTACAGAGTAAGGCGTAACGCCGTCCCCGTGAAAAGCGCCGCCGCTCGCTCAGCGGCTTAGAATTCCATTTTAGCTTCGAGGTATGCAACGAGATCGTCGAGCGGTACTCTCTCCTGTTCCATTGTATCACGGTCACGAACTGTTACGCAGTTGTCCTTTTCAAGCGTATCAAAGTCGTATGTGATGCAGAACGGTGTGCCTATCTCGTCCTGACGGCGGTATCTCTTGCCGATAGTACCTGTCTCGTCAAAGTCAACCATGAACTTCTTGGAAAGCATCTCATATACTTCCTCAGCCTTTGGAGTGAGCTTCTTTACAAGCGGAAGAACTGCTGCCTTATACGGTGCAAGTGCAGGATGCAGACGCATTACTGTACGTACTTCCTTCTTTTCATTGCCGTTTTTGTCAGTTGATACGAGTTCTTCTTCGTCATATGCCTCGGTAACTACAGAGAGGAAAAGTCTCTCTACGCCGAGTGACGGTTCAATAACATATGGTATATACTTCTCGTTTGTTTCAGGATCAAAATATTCAAGTGTCTTGCCGCTTGTCTTGATGTGCTGTGTGAGGTCATAGTCTGTTCTGTCTGCAACGCCCCAGAGTTCGCCCCAGCCGAACGGGAAAAGATACTCAAAGTCAGTTGTTGCCTTTGAATAGAAGCAGAGTTCCTCAGGTGAGTGGTCACGCAGACGGAGATTCTCCTCTTTCAGACCGAGTGAGAGGAGGAAGTTCTTGCAGAAGCTTCTCCAGTATGTGAACCATTCGAGGTCTGTGCCCGGCTTGCAGAAGAATTCAAGTTCCATCTGCTCAAATTCACGTACACGGAAGATGAATTTACCCGGAGTAATTTCGTTTCTGAATGATTTACCTACCTGTGCAACGCCGAAAGGTACTTTTTTACGTGTGGTTCTCTGGATATTTGCAAAGTTTACGAAGATACCCTGTGCAGTCTCGGGACGGAGATAAAGCTCAGAGTTGCTGTCCTCGGTAACGCCCTGGAAAGTCTTGAACATGAGGTTGAACTGACGTATCTCTGTGAAATTCTTCTTTCCGCAGTTCGGGCATACGATATCGTGTTCGCTGATGTAGTTCATCATCTGCTCGTTAGTCCAGCCTGCAACGCTTGTGCCGTCAAAGTCCTCGATAAGATTATCTGCACGGTGACGTGTCTTACACTCCTTACAGTCCATGAGAGGATCGGAGAAACCGCCGATGTGACCTGATGCGACCCATGTCTGCGGATTCATGAGGATTGCGGAATCAAGACCTACGTTGTACTTGTTTTCCTGAACGAATTTTTTGAGCCATGCCTTCTTGATGTTGTTTTTCAGCTCAACGCCGAGCGGGCCGTAGTCCCATGTATTGGCAAGACCGCCGTAAATTTCAGAACCCGGATATACATAGCCCTTTGATTTACAAAGGTCAACTATCTTGTCCATACTTTTTTCATTGTTTTTCAGCATAATTATGCAACCTCGTTTCAAATAATAATTCTATTCTATTTTACTACATACGGCAGAAAATGTCAATACTTTAACGTGCGGACACATGGCAACAGCATTTACTTTTATAGATTAAAGCTTTTTCGTCGGTCAAGCCGAGGTATATGACTGCGGACAGTCCGTAAACCGTTGCTTCGCTCGGTTTACTGCTTCTTAGGGGGACTCTGTCCCCCTCGTACACCCC
>JAZUGG010000108.1:0-3328 GCA_045641105.1 Ruminococcus sp.
GTCCCATATCAGATACGCTAAAACACCCAAAAGTTTTAGGAAGGGAGTCTGAGGGAGAACCCTTTTTCAAAAGGGTTTCCCTCAGTAAAAACTGCCGGCAGCGTAAAGTGTAAAAGGCAGGGTTTTCAAGGAGGTCAACTAATTGAAAGGGTTTGCAGAAAATCTGAAATCCATGATAATAATTCTTATCGTCATAATGCTTGCGGGATTAAGTGCAATGCGTCTTATGAAAATACAGGTCATGGGCGACAAGGATATAGCCGCACCTCAGCCGCAGGATATGGCTGATGCTCTGACATATGTCAGGGAGGTCAAAGCGACACGAGGCGAAATTCTGGATTACAGCGGCAACACGCTTGTAACCAACGACACGCATACAGACATCGTTCTCCAGATGGCATTCTTCCCTACTGATAACGAAGTCGGTAATAAGGAACTGCTTGAGATATACAACACTCTGAAAGACAGAGGCTACACCTTTGAGGAAAGTATCCCGATAACCTTTGAAAAGCCCTATGCTTTCACAACAGACGACCACTCTGAAATAATATCTGACCTTAATCTCAATGTGTATGCGACTGCTGACAACTGTATTGACAAGCTTATCTCCGACTATGAGATAGACAAGAACTACACCGAAACAGAAAAGCGTATAATTGCGGGTATGCGATATCAAATGATAGACAAGGATTTCTCATATAAGAATGACCTTGTACTTGCACGGAATGTTGACAACGATACGATAATCCACCTGAAAGAGATGAGCAACTATTTCCGTGGCATTGAAGCTGTAGTCGCATCAGACAGAACTATTGTCAGGGGCGATATTCTGCCGCACGAAATCGGAACTGTAGGCCCTATCTACGCAGAGGAATACGCTGAATTGAAGGACGAGGGCTACAGCTATAACGATACACTTGGCAAAAACGGCATCGAAGCCGCCGAGGAAACTATTCTCCGTGGCAAGTTCGGCGAGGAGAAAATAACCGTAAAAGACGGATATATCGTCAATAAAGAGACATTGAGCGAAAAAGTCTCAGGCGATACGATAAAGCTCACTGTTGACGGCAATTATCAGGTAAAGCTTCAGGGCATTCTTGATAATTTCCTTGCTGATTTTCAGGACATCAATACAAATCCTGCCCTGAAGAATGTAAGATGCGGTGCGATATGTGTACTTGATGCCAAAACAGGCGCAGTAAAGGGTATGGCTACCGCTCCGACATACAATCTCAAAGACTATGCCGAAAATTATGATTATTTCTCGGAACTGCCTGATTCTCCGCTTGTAAACCGCTGTACATACGGATTATACAGACCTGGTTCGACCTTCAAGACCATAACCGCTACTGCCGCACTGAATGAGGGATTTATTCTCGCAGGAAATCCGCTTGTCTGCAATCAGAGCTATGAATTCTATGGCACTCACTATTCATGCACCGGCAACCACGGAAGCATTACAATGCGCCATGCTATTGAGGTATCATGCAACTGCTATTTCTATGAACTTTCGAGAATGATGGGCATTGACACTATTTCAAAATATGCCACACTCTACGGTCTCGGACAGAATACAGGAATTGAAACAGGAGATGCCGCAGGTTATCTCTGTAATCCGGAAACCTTTGCGGAACATGGTCAGGAATGGTATATCGGCTATGTTATTCAGGCAGGTATCGGAAATCAGGACTGCGGATTCACACCTTTACAGATGGCTTGTGTGGCAAATACTATAGCCAACCACGGAATACGCTATAAACCGTATCTTGTGGACAGTCTCTATAAATACGGCACAAACAAACAGGTTTCCAAGACACAGCCTGTCGTATCGGAAACTATCCAGCTTAACGACAAAGACCTGTACACACATATCATCAACGGCATGATAGATGCCTCTCACAACGTTCCTGAAATGTATTCACTGTCAAACCTCGGCTTTGACGTGGCTATCAAGACAGGTACACCTCAGACAGGACGAAATCTTACCGAGCAGAACTCATTCTTCATAGGCTTTGCCCCTGCCAATAATCCTGAAATAGCATTTGCAGGTGTTATTGAGGGCGGTGAGTACTCTAAGTACATGATAAGAGATATTATCCTCGCCTATCAGGAATGTTACGGACTTGCAGGCAAAAATCCCAAGAAAACGACTAAACTGCCTGAAGAAAAACGTCCTGAACTCACTACTGCACCTCCGTCACAGAGCACGACTACCTCACAGACTACAACTACTACGGTAGTAACAGTACCTATCCTCATCACGGAAGCGCCGGAAGATAATCCATATGCAAATCCATATAAAACAAAGCAGACTGCACCTGCGGAAGAAGTCACAACAGTGACGGAAACTGCCGCAGAGCCACCGAAAGTTAACTGAATATGCTGAAATGCCTCCTGAAAATTTATTCGGGAGGTATTTTTTTAACCATATGTGCAATTTCCACTCACTGTGTATTATTCATATTTTTTATGCGCTATTTGATATATTTTTATTTAAAACATCTTGACAAAATGGTATTTATATGGTAATATATTATCAGCACCTAGAGAAAAGTGTGTTAAGAAAAAAACAAATGGAGGAACAAAGTATGGGATTAATTGACAAAATACAACAATCCGCAAAAAATATCAGTGCATCAATGGCTAAATCTTCTAACCGTGCAGGCAATCAGGATAATGATAATACCCCACAGGAATCGGAAGAACTTACCTATATCAAGTCTCAGATCGAAACAATTAATCGTGAACTTGAAGATGCCTATAATCGTATAGGCAGAAAAATTGTTGCCCATGTTGTAAAAAACAGAAATGCAGTTGGAATCGATGTTTCTGATATTCTTTATATTGTTGAACCCAAACTCAATAAAAAAGGCGAACTTGAAAAAGAATTCATCAAACTTGAAAAGGAGAATATCAAAAACGACATTGTTGATGAAAAGGAGCTTGCAGAAGAAAAATACTTCGCAGAAAAAGCCAATCTTGACAGAGAACTTGCGCTGTCTATCCTTTCAAAAAAGGAATATGACGAAAAGCTTGAACTTGCAAGAAAGCGCATTGACAATTTTGAGGAGATATGCTGCATTGAAAAAGAAGAACGCCTCGGCTTCATTACCACCGAGGAAAAAAATGCAAAAATCGCCTTGCTGATATCATAAAACCAAAACTCCCGCTGTTAACGGCGATACTTATATAGAAACTTTATGCTTATTATTGAGGGAAACCCTTTTGAAAAAGGGTTCTCCCTCAAACTCCCTTCCTAAAACTTTTGGGTGTTTTAGCGTATCTTATACAGGACATATGTCCTGTATAAGATACGCCATAATACTGA
>JAZUGG010000109.1:0-16022 GCA_045641105.1 Ruminococcus sp.
AACCGACAGGTGAGACACAGAGTCCCCCTAAGAAGCAGTAAACCGAGCGAAGCAACGGTTTACGGACTGTCCGCAGTCATATACCTCGGCTTGACCGACGAAAAAGCTTTAATCTATAAAAGTAAATGCTGTTGCCGTGGAAGGGCACCTCTAAAATTATAAACAAGATCAGCATATTGTAAGCTTATATACGATAATAATATAAAATATGGAAATTTCCTTGACAAATTTTTTCGACAATGATATAATCATATCTTGGATTAATGTTTTTTTGGAGGTTTATATGAAAAGTAAATTTATTGCAACAGGAATTATTGCCGCTTCAATGCTCACTATTATGTCAGGCTGCGGCAGAACAGATATCAACATGAATGACTATCTGACAATCAGCTATGAGGGTTATGACACAATTGGTACTGCTTCATATTCAATCGATGTTGAAAAGCTTATCAGTGACAATTATGAAGCATTCGGCATCGAGGAAGGTGATGAACTTGAAGCACTTGCTGTCTTTGAGGATATAGATGACCTCATCAGCGGTGAACTCGACAAAAAGGAAAACCTTACAAACGGTGACAAAATAACATTCAAATGGGACGATTCCAATAAGGAAGACATCGAAGATGACTTCAAGGTAAGACTTACTTTTGAGGATAAGACCGCAACAATAGATAGTCTTGAAAAAGCTCAGAAAATCAATCCTTTTGATTATTTCCAGCTTTCATTTGAGGGAACTGCTCCAAACGGCTGCGCAGTTAAAACTGTAGATGAAAAACTTCCTGTTAATATCTTTTTTGAGCTTGATAAAGATTCTAATTTAAATATCGGCGATAAGATAAAAGTTACAGCATCATCTTCAGGCAATGCTGATGATTTTGCGGCAGAGTGTTTAAGAAACGGATATATCATTACTGAAACCGAAAAGGAATATACTGTTGAAGGAATTGCAAAATATGCTATGGCCATAGCTGATATCCCGAAGGAATCCTACGACAAGCTTGATTCACACGGAAAGGATATGCTCAAGGCGGATTCTGCTGACTGGGATACTCCTGAATCCTTTAAAAAGTGTACTCTGATCGGTAACTATATGCTTACTCCTAAGGCTGATGTATCAAGTGCTTCCGGAAACGAGATCATGTTCATCTATCAGATAGACGTTGAAAACGGCGATACAAAGTTCTCTTACTATGACTATGTAAAATATAGAAATATAATTCTTCTTGCTGACGGAACTTGTTCATTTGATCTCAGCGCTGCTGAAACTCCTGATGTCGGCTTCTTCGGCGGAGATGAAAACTTTAAGAAGGATGATCTTTTCTATCCCGGCTATGAGGATCTTGATTCCCTTTTCAATAACCATGTAACAAAATATATCGACCAGTTCGATTATGAATCAACAATAAAATAATGACAAATAATTTCAAAGATAATATAATGTCGTTTTGAATCAATAACTTTTTGGAGGTTTATATGAAAGGTAAATTCATTGCAACAGGAATCATTGCCTCTTCAATGCTCACTTTCATGTCAGGATGCGGCAGAACAGAGATCAATATGAATGACTATCTGATAATCAGCTATGACGGATATGACACTATCGGTACTGCGGAATATTCAATTGACGTAGATTCACTGATTGAAAACAACACCAAAGCTTTTGAACGTAAGGATTCAAATCCGGCATCAGCTAAGTCACAATTAAAAACGCTTCTTAAAGGCGAACTTGACAAAACAGAAAATCTTTCAAACGGAGATACAGTAACGTTCAAATGGAATGAATCCGACAAAGAAATAATTGAAAAAAACTATAAAGTAACATTAAACTTTGCTGATAAGACAGACACTGTTTCAGGATGCAAAGAGCCGGAATCATTTGATCCGTTTGAATATCTGAATTGTGAATTTGACGGAATTATTCCTTATGCATTACCCCGTATTTCAGCAAAAGAAAATATGCCTGTTGACCTTAGATTTTATGATGAAAAAGGCGGCTATGTACAAAACGGAGATAAGGTACATATAAAATTGGTCGTACCTGATAATACTGAGGAATTGAGTGTAGAAGAATACTGCCTGCGCAGTGGTTATGCACCAACAGAAACTGAAACAGATGTTACTGTTGAAGGACTTTCGTGCTATCCGCAGACTATTGCAGAAATTCCGAAAGATGCTTTTGATGAGCTCAATTCACACGGACAGGATATCATTAAATCTGATTTAGATGCAAATAAAAAACTTGATTCATTAAAGGAGTTTACCCTGCTCGGGAATTATATGCTTCAGGCTCAGGTTACAACCGGACGAATAGGTAATTTACTTTATTTTGTATATAAGATCGATATTGATTCAAACGGCAGTGATCTTTCATATTACAACTATGTAAGCTATGATGACATTGTTCTTCACCCTGACGGAACCTGTACATTTGATGTAAACACAGCCGAAACTGCCGAGGGCGGTTATCTTAACGGTGAAGCTTTCCAGAAAGACGGAAGCGTTTATCATGGCTTTGAAGATCTTGATACCTTCTTCTCTGAGCATATCAAAGGATATATGTATGATTCCACAATAAAATAAGAATAATAAAAAACGCTGTATATCATAATTGGTATACAGCGCATTTTTTTACAGATTGGAACTTTTAACGGAGATTATTCTCATGGAATCTATCTTGAATGTTCCGTCATCTCTTTCGGTAACTTTAAACTCAACTGTTTTTGCAACGCTCTTTGGCATCCATTCAGGAAGCTCGTCAATATAATCAACAGTAAGTGTATACTCATCGCCGCTCTTTACGACTGACCTTACATCAGGCGCATAGGTGAATGTGATAGGTCTGAGTTTAACATTGTAAGCACCGTTTGAATAGTAGAAACGTGACTCAACAGGGCCTACTGTGCAGTGCTCAAATGCAGGAAGTGCATCGCCGAAAAGTTCAACTGCATATTTCTCAATATCAACGTCAGGGATAGATATTGTATCACCAAGCTGACTGTCATATTTGCTTATCTTGTCATTGTCCATGATGACAGACCAGATAGTTGCAGTTATCACCTGTTCGGAAGTAAGCTGGACAGGCTCATCAAAAGCGCCTATATCCATTATCGTCACAGGATAGATGATATCGGTGAATACTGCCTTTTTGTCATCTGCATTGCCGATATTCCTTATTGCCTTTATTCCTGCAACAAGTACAGAAGCAATTCCGATAACTGCAAATACAGCACATATTACGCCGATAACAGCATATTTTTTCTTTGCCTTGAAATTAACGGCAGCCTTCGGCTTTCTGCTCTTTGCAGCTTTCTCACGGGTTGCGGAAATAATTTCATCAGGATCTTCATCAAGTATATCTTCAAGAACTGAAACTGCCTTTCCGCTGTTTTCAGGCTTTTCTTCATCTTCATCAGCGGCAGGTTCTTCATCATCTTCTTCGTCTTCCGATTCAGCTTCAAACTCAAATTCTTCTTCCTCATCCTCAGACTCGGCTTCAAAACCAAATTCTTCATCATCGGAAATTTCATCATCATCATCTTCCGATTCGGCTTCAAACTCGAACATATCCTCATCTGCGGAATCATCAACAGCTTCAACTGCGGCGGAAATATCCAGACCGTCAGCGGCTACTTCCTCGGCTTCGGAAATTACCTCGTCAAGCTTTGCCTCAAATTCATCGTCAAGTTCATCGGTATATTTTACATCTGAAACGCTTTCTTCAAAAGTGAATTTTTCAGCGGCAGGTTCTTCTTCGATTTCAGGCTCAGGCTCGGCAACTTCTTCCTCACCGTTTATAGCAGCAATTGCATCTTCAACAAGCTGTTCGGAATTATCCTCGGCAGTCTGCTCAAAGAGGTCATCATTCTCTGTTTCTGTCTCAGGCTCAATATCCTCCTCAGCAGTTTCCTCAATTTCTTCATAAAGCTCCGGCTCATCATCAACGACAGGCTTTTTCGGCTTTCTTGAAAAATCAGGTTCTTCAGTATGCTTTGCAGATGCAGACATCTGCTCATACTTATCCTGTTCGGCTTCATCAAAGACATCGCCTGAAAGCATACTCTTTATCTTAGCAAAAAGGCCTTTCTTTTTCTTGAACTCATGCTTCGGAGCGGGACGAATTTTTGTTACATAGCTGTCGTCAGGCTCATATTTCATGGCAGCGGCACTCAGACCGTTTGCAGCTCTTTCAAGTTCATCCTCGGCTTCTTCCGCTGTTTCTTCTGCATCAGCATCGATCTCATCAGCGAGTTCAGCTTCTTCTTCAAAAGTTTCCGCTGTTTCTGTTTCAGTAACAGTTTCAGCAGTTTCTTCTGCAAGTTCAGCCTCGGCTTCTGCCTCAGCCTCCTCAGCTTCAAGACGTGCGGCTTCTTCTGCAAGTCTTGCCTTAGCCTCTGCAATACGGCGTTTCTTTTCAGCCTTTATCTCGGCAATTCGCTTCTGTTCAGCAGAAAGCTGTTCTTCCTCATTGAATTTATTTTCAACAGTCTGTTTTTTCTCAGGCTGAGTTTTTTCCTCAGTACGGCGCTTTTTTTCAGATGCCGCTTTTTCCTCTGCGGCACGTTTTTTCTGTGATTTAGCGGTTTTTTCCTCAGCAATGCGCTTTTTCTCGGCAGCCATTTCCTCTGCGATACGCTTCTTTTCAGCTTTTTCAGCTTCCTCTGCGGCTTTAGCCTCGGCGATACGCTTTTTCTCGGCAGCCATTTCATCTGCTATGCGCTTTTTCTCAGCGGCTTTTGCATTATCTGCGGCAGTTTCGCCTGATTTTTCAGTACCGCCTGCAGCTGCTCTGTCCTTAGCAAGTTCCTGTTGACGCAATGCCTCATAGTCGGGAAGTTCGCCTGAAATGACGATCTTCATTTTCTTCTTTTTTACGGGTGTCGGTTCATCATCCGACTGATAAACAGGTCTTTCGGCAGGCGCATCAGTCAGCGGCTTGATCTTCTTGCCGAATTTGCGTTCATATTCGCTTACAGGCTTCTTATCGAAAACCCTTGTTGATTCGATAGGGCTGTCTGTACGCACTTTGTTATTTTCAGAGGCAGCAGCCTTTTCCCTGTTTTCCTTGTTAATAGTATTTATAAGAGCATCAATAGTAGCCTTATCAGCCTTTTCAGGCTTTTTTTCGATTGGTTTCTTCGGCTTATTGCCTGATTTGAGGTTATCAAGCATAGCGTCAAGTTCTCTTTTTGTAGCCATTACTACCTCCGTAATGCGTTATATATAATAAATTTTATTGCCTTATCTTATCTGACCATTGCCGTTTATAAGGTATTTTACTGTTGTAAGTTCAGTAAGTCCCATAGGGCCTCTTGCATGGAGTTTCTGGGTTGAGATGCCTATTTCTGCGCCCAGACCGAATACATTTCCGTCAGTGAAACGTGTTGAAGCATTAACGTAAACAGCGGCAGCATCAACGCATTTCTGGAAATATTCGGCATTTTCAAGGGATTTTGTGACAATGCATTCAGAGTGCTTTGTGCTGTATTTTCTGATATGCTCAACGGCTTCCTTAACATCTTCAACGACCTTTACAGCGATCGCATAGTCAAGGAATTCGGTATCATACTCAACTTCTGTAGCAATTTCTATGCCGTCGCCGAGTATCTCTCTTGTGCGGTCACAGCCGTATATCTTGACATTGTGCTCCTTAAAGCGTTCAGCCATCATCGGCAGGAACTTTTCGGCAATATCCTTATGAACGAGAAGGTTCTCTATCGCATTGCATACGGAAGGACGCTGTGTCTTGGCATTGTCAGTGATATTGACAGCCATATCAAGGTCAGCAGATGCATCAACGAAAACATGGCAGTTGCCTGCGCCTGTCTCAATAACAGGAACGGTTGCATTCTGAACTACAGCCTGAATGAGTTTTCCGCTTCCACGTGGGATAAGCACATCAAGGTACTTATTTAATCTCATAAGCTCTGTAGTAGTCTCACGGGAGGTATTCTCGACGACCTGAATGATATCCTCAGGGAGACCTGCCTCGCTGACAGCCTTACGCATTATTTTTCCGAGACAAACGTTTGAGTTGATAGCTTCCTTGCCGCCTTTGAGGATAACGGCATTGCCCGATTTCAGGCAGAGTACTGCACCGTCAACAGTAACGTTAGGTCTTGACTCATAGATAATGCCGATAACTCCGAGAGGAACACGGGTTTTCGTTATACGGATACCGTTAGGGCGTGAACCTCCTCCGATTATCTCACCTACAGGATCATTGAGGGCGATGAGTTCCTCAACGCTTTCTGCGATATCCTCAATACGCTGTTCAGTGAGGAGCAGTCTGTCCTGAAGTGATGCAGACATATTGTTCTCCTTTGCAGCGGCGATATCCTTTGCGTTTTCGGCTATGATAAGCTCTTTATTGCTGCGGAGTGCCTTTGCAATTGCAGCAAGAGCATTGTTTTTTACAAGTGTTGATGCCGTGGAAACTGCCGTTTCCGCAGCCTTGGCTTTTATGCCGAGTTCTTCTGTATAGCTCATATATTTCACCTCATAATTAAGCCTTGAATAAAGTGCCTATATCTTTATTTTCAAAAAGGTCATACAGCTTTTCAGGATCTTTTCCGTTCATGATTATCATGTCGATACCTGCATTGCCTGCGATCTTAGCGGCTGTTATCTTTGTGGACATACCGCCTGTGCCGAGGCTTGAACCTGCGCCGCCTGCCATCTGCTCGATTTCGGGAGTGACCTTTTCAACATAGTATATCGGCTTTGCATCAGGATTTGTACGGGGATCGTCATCATAGAGACTGTCTATATCCGAGAGGATAAGCAGAAGGTCTGCGCCTGAAAGGTCTGCAACGAGTGCGGAAAGTGAATCGTTCTCGCCAATTTCAAGTTCAAGTTCATCGATAGCGATGGTATCATTTTCGTTCACTATCGGGATAACGCCCATTTTTACCAGTGAATTTATGGTATTCTTGAAATTTTCACAATGGCTCGGATTGTTGATGATAGCCTTGGTCAGGAGTATCTGACCGACAGTAACGCTGTATTTTGCGAACATATCGTCATAAACGTGCATGAGTTCGCACTGACCGATAGCGGCAACAGCCTGTTTTGTCTTGGTATCCTTCGGCTTTTCGGGCAGACCGAGTTTGCCGGCGCCGAGACCTACAGCGCCCGATGATACCATGATTATCTCACGTCCCGAATTGTGAAGGTCTGATATCACACGGACGAGATTTGTCATTCTTCTTATATTCAGCTTGCCTGTTTTATGGGCAAGTGTAGACGTACCGAGCTTTATGACGATACGCTTTTTATCGGAAATATTTCTCATTTCTAAGCTTCTTTCAGTTAACTTTATTTTGCGGACAGCCGTTTTTCCATGCCCTTATGTTTCCGCAGACGATATCAACAAGGCGCTGTCTTGTTTCAAGTGCAGCCCATGCGGTATGCGGAGTAATGATACAGTTCGGGATATCCTTCAGCGGAGTATCGGGCGACATAGGCTCTTTTTCAAGAACGTCCAGATATGCGGCAGAAATTCTGCCATTGCGGAGAGCGTCAGCAAGGTCTTTTTCGCAGACAACTCCTCCACGGGAAGTATTTATGAGAACAGCGGAACTTTTCATATGTGAGAGAAGTTCCGTATTGATAATGCCTTTTGTTTTGTCGGTAAGAGGACAATGGAATGTCATAACATCGGCTTTTTCGGCGGCAGTCATGATATCCGTTACCTCATAGGGACAGTTTTCAGGAGCAGTTCTTGTGCTGATAACGATGTTCATACCGAAGGCTCTGCTGATTTCTGCGACTTTTCTGCCTATAGAGCCGTAACCGACAATTGAGAGCGTTTTGCCTGAAAGCTCATAGGTCGGTACAGGAAAATATGAGAATGCCGGAGAGCGTTCCCATTCGCCGTTTCTGACAGCTTTATCATAATCACGAATCTTGCTGAAATGGTCAAGGATATATGCGAAAGTCTGCTGTGCTACGGCATTTGTTGAATACTGACCTGCATTGCAGACAACTATCCCCTTTTCAGCGGCATATTCTATGTCAACATTGTTGAAGCCTGTGGCAAAAAGACCGATATAACGTATATTCGGACAGGCATCAATGACTTCTTTTGTGATGAGCACCTTATTGCAGAGCACTATCTCTGCATCACCGATAAATTCGGCAGTCTTTTCGGGCGGAGTGAGTGAGATGATATTCACATCGCCGAATTCTTTGAGTATATCAGAAGATATATCGCCGCTGACGCTGACGGTATACCAGTCAAGAACGGCAATTTTCAAGACTTAACCCTCCGAACCGTCATTTTTCTTCGGTCTGAAGATGATAGCAGTAATAAAAGCAATAAGGATAAGGGCAAACTCTATTGCGCCGATGATATAGAACATTGACTTATTGTCGCCGACCTTCCAGATGAGGAGAGAGAGCGGAACTGCTATTGCAAAAATAAGCTGATAGGGCTTTTTATAACGAATAAAGCTTACTGCAAAAAATATAAATGAAACAATGGCAACAACAAGATGAAATTTGAACGGGAACGGAAAAAGATTGAAAATTTCTGTGCTGTCCATGCTTAATGGTAGAAATGGCATAATAAACATCCTTTATATAAAATAATGTAAGCAGACATATACGCTCGTGAAAAGTCTGCTCATTACAGTATAACACAAAGCTTTGAAAAATTCAACAGATTTTCAAAATTTCATGCTTCTCAGGTGTAAAAAATTTGCAACAGAGAAATAAACAGTTTGTATCACCTAACAAAAATAAAAAAAATTCTTTACATCAGCATTATGCTGTGATATAATATGTACAGTTTAATTTATAGGAGGACTTGAATATGGCAAAAATAAGAATCGGAATCGCAGGCTACGGAAACCTTGGTAAGGGCGTTGAGCTTGCTATAAGACAGAATGACGATATGGAGCTTGCCGGTATTTTTACTCGCCGTGATCCTTCAAGCGTCAAGCCGCTCACAGAGGGCGCTAAGGTTTATAAGCTTGACGATGCAAAGAACATGACCGATGCTGTTGACGTTATGATAATCTGCGGAGGAAGCGCTACCGATCTTCCACGTCAGACTCCTGAAATGGCTCAGTATTTCAACGTTATCGACAGTTTTGATACACACGCAAGAATTCCTGAGCACTTTGCAAACGTTGACAAAGCTGCAAAGGAAAGCGGACATCTTGCACTTATCTCACTCGGCTGGGATCCCGGCCTTTTCTCACTCAACAGACTTTACGCTGAGTCCATCCTTCCCAACGGAAAAAGCTATACTTTCTGGGGCAAGGGCGTAAGTCAGGGACATTCCGATGCTATCCGCCGCATTGAAGGCGTTAAAAAGGGCATTCAGTATACCGTTCCTGTTGAAGCCGCTATGGAGGCTGTACGTTCAGGAAGTATGCCTGAGCTTACAACTCGTCAGAAACACGTAAGAGAGTGCTGGGTTGTTGCCGAGGAGGGCGCTGACCTTGCTAAAATAGAGCAGTCAATCAAAACTATGAAGAACTACTTTGACGAGTACGACACAACTGTAAACTTCATCAGCGAGGAGGAGTTTGACGCTGTTCACAATAAGATGCCTCACGGCGGATTTGTCATGAGAAGCGGTCTTACAGGCGACGGCGAGAAAACTCACCAGATGATCGAATACTCACTCAAGCTTGAATCAAATCCTGAATTCACATCAAGCGTTCTTATCTGCTATGCAAGAGCTCTCAGCCGCCTTAGCGCAGAAGGCGCAACAGGATGCAAAACCGCTTTCGATATCGCTCCTGCATACCTTTCAAGACTTTCAGGCGAAGAACTCAGAGCAAAGATGTTATAATTGCATATTTTGTAAACATAAAAGGACAGCATTTCATTTTCATGCTGTCCTTTTTCACGGAAATGTAACATAACGGTTAATGTGGTTACAAGTCAGTTAAGATTGATTTACACTTTCGGCTAAACCATTGACCTTTGCGGCAAGATGTGGTATAGTGTAATTGTCAGAGAGAAGGGTAAATTATAAGGCTGATAAGCATAAAGACAGCCTTACGTCAGAACAGCGGCATATCAATGCCGGTATTCTTACGGAAGTCATGCGGTTTATTGTGACATGAACTTCGACGAACGGAATCTCTCTTTCCGAAGGGTTCGGAGAGGGTACGGGGAAGAAACTGTTCCGAAAAGCGACTGCCATGGTAAACGGTATGATCTTTCGCAGGGATATCAGCAGAGTATGCCGCTGTTTTTTAGGCATATCCAAGGCAGCACCGCACAAAGCACATATGACGGCTTTATGCGGTGCTGTTTTTTAGAGATGCCCTTTAGTTTTTCTTGTTTTTACGGTAGATTATGGCAAGTCCTTTTATAAGAAGATTGCCGTCGGATATTATCTGGCGTTTACAGAGCGGTACAACAAGTTCGGCAATTCCGCCTGTAGCAACTGCTGTGCATTTTTCGCCTATCTCCTCCTCGATACGCTCGATAATTCCGTCAAGGGCGCAGGCGTTTGAATAAAGCAGTCCGCTCTTTATACAGTCTATTGTATTCGTACCGATTATATTCTTCGGTGCTTCAAAATTGACCTTCGGCAATTGTGCGGTACGTGCTATAAGTGCATCAGCCGCTACGCCCATGCCTGTCATGATAAGTCCGCCACGGTAATTCTTGTTCTTGTCAACCACGGAAACTGTTGTTGCTGTGCCCATATCAATTATGATAAGCGGCACAGGATACTGATTGATCGCCGCAACTGCATCAACAGCCTGATCACTGCCAAGCTGTGCAGGATTGTCTATGAGTATATTCAGTCCGGTTTTCACGCCCGGCCCTGCAACCATAACTTCTACTCCGAACAGCTTCTTCACTGCATCCTTGACTGTTGCAGTCACCGACGGTACAACTGATGACATTATCGAATCATCAATATCGGCTATGTTGACCTTGTTCATTTCAAGTATTGTTCTTATCATTACCGCATATTCTGCGGCTGTTGCATTGTGATTGGTTGAAATGCGCTCGGAGAAAATTATTTCGTCATCACCGTTCACACAGCCAAATACTATGTTTGTATTTCCTATATCTACAGCTAACAGCATATTAACAGCCTCCCGTTATGTCTTTTATTTGCATTATACCATAAAATTAAGAAAAAATCTACCATTTTTTAAAAAAATGTGATATAATAATTCTGTTATACTTCATTTACAATATGCAGACGGATTATTTTATCACAATTTTTTTGACAATATAGCCTGTATATTCCGCACAATCAACAAATTTCTGAAAAATACGGATTTTTTTCTGAAATTATGTGTCACATTCACGTTCACAAACGATTATATTAACAGGAGAATAAAAGATGCTTAAAGGTAAAACCGTTTTTCTTGGAGTTTCAAGCTCCATTGCCGCATACAAAATGTGCAACCTTGCCCGTATGCTCACCAAACTCGGCGCTGAAGTCCATGTTGCCATGACTCCAAATGCCCAGAATTTCGTTCATCCGCTTACATTCGAGACTCTCACTCAGCACAAATGTCTCATTGATACCTTTGACCGGAATTTTGAGTACAGCGTGGAACACGTTTCTATCGCAAAAAAAGCTGATGTTGCCGTAGTCGCTCCTGCAACCGCAAACGTTATCGGCAAGATCGCAAACGGTATTGCAGATGATATGCTGACTACAACTCTCATGGCTTGTCCGTGCAAAAAAATCATTGCCCCTGCCATGAACCACAATATGTTCCATAACCCGATAGTTCAGGACAATATCAATAAGCTGAAAAAATTCGGCTATGAGATAATTGAACCTGTCCACGGTATGCTTGCAAACCGTGACTTCGGTGACGGAAAACTGCCTGATGAGGAGACTATCCTCGAATATATCATTCGTGAGATCGCCTTTGAAAAAGATCTTGCAGGCAGAAAAATTATGGTCACTGCCGGCGCTACCCGTGAGAGTATTGATCCTGTCCGCTTTATCACCAACCATTCAAGCGGAAAAATGGGATTTGCCGCCGCAAGAGCCGCTATGCTCCGTGGCGCAGATGTTACTCTTATCGCCGCACATACCGAGGTTGAACCGCCTATGTTCGTTGACGTAGTCAGAGTTGAGTCTGCCGAGGATATGTTCAATGCCGTTACCGAGCGTCAGAATGATATGGATATCATCATCAAAGCCGCCGCAGTTGCCGACTATACGCCCGTTTCTACTGCCGACAGCAAGATAAAGAAGTCTGATGACGATATGTCGATTCCTTTGAAGCGTACAAAGGATATCCTGAAATATATCGGTCAGCACCGCCGTGAAGGTCAGGTGCTCTGCGGTTTTTCAATGGAAACTGACAACGTCATCGAAAACTCACGCAAAAAGCTTGCCTCGAAAAATGTGGATATGATATGCGCCAATTCGCTAAAGACTTCGGGTGCAGGCTTCGGCACTGATACCAACGTTATCACTATGATAACCGCTGACGGCGATGAGGAACTTGAGCTTATGTCGAAATTTGATGCCGCTAATGCCATTCTTACCAGACTCAACGCAATATACAGAAACATGCTGAAAAAATAACAGCTGATACGCTGAATTTGATGCCTGTTTTTATTGAATATCCCGAAAAAGCATGGTATTATTCAGGTTTTTCACAAACTGTCTTTTATTTTTTCTCGGAATATGCTATAATTTATTGGTGTATTTATTATTTCATAATCGACAATGCACATCATCTTTATTTGTGCATTATTCCCTCTCGTATTTTCATCAGATAAACCTTCTGTATCCGGAAAAGGGGGAGTTCCGGTACAGTAATGATATCAGGCAGCACCGCACAAAAATCGTGCGGCGCTGCCATTAATGAGGAGTACATATGAAAGTTAAAAAAATCGTCGCTTCCGCTATGTCAGCCGCTCTTTGTCTGACATACGCCGCTCCGTTTGCTTCAATAGCTGAAACAAACAATGAAACACCTGTCGTTCTTCCGGTTCCTGTGATCGCAGCAGATTCACCATCTTCAACAACAACGACCGCCAAAGCCACAACTACACAGCCGGCATCTACCACATCAGCTAAAGCTTCAACTGCTGCATCAACTAAAGCTTCAACTACAACTACTACCAAAGCATCAACTTCCGCACAGACAACTACTACGACTACAGCAGCTACTACAGCCGCAGTTACTACAAAAAAGCCCGCAGGCCCTGTTCCGGGATATATGCTCGGCGATCCTACGGGAGATATGTCCATCAATGCCATTGATGCGTCTCTCATTCTTACAGAATATGCTCAAACTTCCGCAAATCATCCTGCAACATTCTCATCTATCCAGAAGCTTGCCGCCGATGTTGACAAAAACGGAAAAGTAGATGCAGTTGATGCTTCAAATGTTCTCCGTTATTATGCATATTCTTCCGTTGACGGCTCTCTTTCACTTTCAGAATTCCTTGATCCTGCAAATCAGGAACTCATAGATAACCCGAAAGGTACTACAACTACTACAAAAGCCGTAACTACGACAACTACTACCGAGGCTCAGACTACCACTACTACTGCTGATGCTTCGACCACAGCTTCAACCAATGCTCCAACCACTACAGCTACAAATGCTCCGACTACTACCACAACCAACGCTCCAACCACTACAGCTACAAATGCCCCGACTACTACCACAACCAACGCTCCGACCACTACAACTACAAACGTCTCGACAACAACAACTGCCAACGCTTCAACTACATCAACCGCAAATTCATCAACCACTACTGCCGCAAGTACTACATCAACTGCTACAGCAACAACTACTGCTTCACCAAATGCTCCGACTTCGATAAAGCTCTCAAAAACTTCAATGACCATAAACAAGGGCGACAAGGATATCGCTCAGGTTGAATATGTTCCGTCTACCGTTGCCGAAAGCGAAAAGGAAATCATCTGGACAAGCTCTGATGAAAAAGTGGCAGCCGTTGATGCCAAGGGATTCGTTACAGGCGTTGAGGCAGGTACGTGTACCATTACAGCCAAGAGCAAGGGCAACTCAAACGCCAAGGCTGAAATAAAAGTCACTGTAAATGCTCCTAACAAGGTATCAGAAATCAAGCTTGACAAAACCGAGATAAAGGTAAATGTCGGTCAGAAGGATATCTCCTATGTCACTATGACACCTGCAAATCTCCCTGAATCCGAAAAAGGCGAAATATGGTCAAGTTCTGACACAAAAATTGCGACTGTTGACCAGTATGGCTGGATAACCGGTGTTGCAGAGGGTACCTGCACTGTCACTGTTCAGAGCAAGAACAATTCTAATGTAAAGGCTGTTATCAAGGTAACAGTCAGCAATCCGAATAAGATAAAGAACATTTCTCTTACCAAAACTGCAATGAGCCTTGAAGTCGGCGGAAAGTCTGATATCTCATATGTAACTATGTCTCCAAGCGGTCTTGCTTCTTCTGCATATGCCGAAAAATGGACAAGTTCAGATACTAAGGTCGCTACAGTTGACCAGTACGGAAATGTTAAGCCTGTCGGCGCAGGTACCTGCACTGTTACCGTTCAGAGCGTGAATAATCCTGATGTCAAGGCTGATATCAAGGTAACTGTTGTAGGCGCTTCAAATACCGTCAGCGCTATCAACCTCACCGAAAACAATATCACTCTCAATGTCGGCTACAGCAAAATGCCTATCGTTACCATGCTCCCGTCATCTCTCCCTGAATCCGCAAAGGGCGAAATATGGACAAGCTCAGATACAAAGGTAGCTACCGTTGACTGGCTCGGCAATATCACCGCTGTAGGCGCAGGTACTTGTACTGTCACTGTTCAGAGCAAGAACAATACCTCTGTTAAGGCAGAAGTCAAGGTAACTGTTGTTGATCCCAACAAGGTAACTGAAATTCAGCTCTCCAAGACAACTATGAATCTCACTGTCGGCGGCGCTAAGGATATATCCTATGTTACTATGAAGCCGACAACTCTGCCTGAATCCTCAAAGGGCGAAAAATGGACAAGTTCAAATACTGCTGTTGCTACCGTTGACCAGTACGGAAATGTTAAGCCTGTCGGCGCAGGTACCTGCACCGTTACCGTTCAGAGCGTGAACAACCCGAATGTCAAAGCTGATATCAAGGTCACCGTCACAGGCGGTTCAACTCCGTCATCATCTTCCATTACAGGCATAAGCCTTACCAAAGAGGCTATCTCTCTTGAAACAGGCAAAAGCGGAATTTCATATGTTACTATGACTCCGTCAGGTCTTGCTTCATCAAAATATAACGAAAAATGGACAAGTTCAAATACTGCCGTTGCTACAGTCAACGGTTATGGCTGGGTTTATGCCGTTGCTCCCGGCACTTGCACCGTTACCGTTCAGAGCGAGGATAATCCTAATGTCAAGGCTGATATCAAGGTCACTGTTGTAAGCCCTTCATCTGCAAGCATTGCCGCTATTGACCTTACAGAAACAAATGTAAACCTCAAAGTCGGTCAGAGCAAAATGCCTATCGTTACCATGTATCCGTCTGCTCTCCCTGAATCAGCAAAGGGCGAAAACTGGTCAAGTTCAAATACTTCCGTTGCTACTGTTGACTGGCTTGGAAATATCACTGCTGTAGGCGCAGGCACCTGCACTGTTACCGTTCAGAGCAAGAATAATCCAAGTGTCAAAGCTGATGTAAAAGTTACAGTTACAGGAAATTCTTCTCAGACAACAACATCTTCCGTAACAGGCATTGATCTTTCCAAAACATCCATGAATCTTACTGTAGGCGGCGCTAATGATATATCATATGTCACTATGAAGCCTACAGGTCTCAATGAATCATTATACGGCGAAAAGTGGACAAGTTCAAATACCGCTGTTGCTACCGTTGACCAGTACGGCTGGGTTACTCCTGTTGCCGCAGGCACCTGCACTGTTACCGTTCAGAGTGTGAATAATCCTAATGTAAAGGCTGATATCAAGGTTACAGTTTCAAATCCTGCCGCTCCTACCGTTTCAGCCATCAGCCTTTCAAAAACTTCAATGAATCTCACTGTTGGCGGCAAGGCTGATATCTCATATGTTACTATG
>JAZUGG010000110.1:0-74147 GCA_045641105.1 Ruminococcus sp.
AAACTCCCTTCCTAAAACTTTTGGGTGTTTTAGCGTATTTGGTATAGGACATATGTCCTATACCAAATACGCCATAATACTAAAAGTCTTTGGAAAGGGGTTCGGGGAAGAACCTTTCCTCAGAAAGGTTTGCCCCGATAAATAGTAAAAACTTCTATATCAGTATCACCGCTAATTTGCATACTCTGCTTTTTTATATTGCAATTAACCAAGCTCTATGCTATAATATTTGTGCATACTATACAAGCTTGAAATAATCACGGATTTTTTCAGAATTCACTTAGTCTTTTTCATAAAAAGCGGTACTAATAAGTAAAGGGCATTGATATGCTCCCCTGAGAGGAGGAATCCCCATATGGATAACGGTGAAAGTAGCTACCGCCGTTTTCTTTCGGGCGACAATGAGGGAATGCTTGAAATTGTATGTGAATATCAGACAGGATTAATGCTGTACCTTAACAGCTTTACTCAGGATATTCATATTGCTGAGGATATGACCGAGAATACTTTCTTTGAATTGATGACAAAGCGTCCAAAATTCTCAGGAAAAAGCTCTTTCAAGACATGGCTCTATGCTGTCGGGCGAAATATTACAGCAAAATACATCCGAAAGCATACAAAACTCAACATTGTTCCGCTTGAATCACAGGAATACCTTGCCGTCGAGGATAATATCGAGGGTAACTATATCAAATCTGAACAGAAACGTATGGTTCATCAGGCACTGCATAATCTGAAAACTGAATATCGGCAGGTGCTGTTTCTCAGTTATTTTGAAGGATTCAGCATTGCGGAAATATCCCTGATAATGAAAAAGTCAGAAAAACAGGTCAAGAATTACCTGTATAACGCAAAAAAAGCGTTGAAGACCGAACTGGAAAGGAGCGAATTTGATTATGAAGAACCATAATGAAATGTATCAGAGCTTACTTTCCAGATATGAGGAATATCAGGAAAAAAAGAAAAAGCGTGCTTTGATAATAAAACGCACTGTTCCTGTTCTGGCAAGTTTTTGTTTTGCGGTCGTTCTTGGTCTCGGCATATATGCAAAACTGCCTAAGGATATCAAATCTCCGCCTGATATCGAGGAAAGCATTGTCACGGAGACTTCCATAAGTTCTGTCATAACTGAAAACATTACATCACAAAAAGCGATTGTCAGCACGTTTTCAACGACATTTGCTGAGACAAAAATAACAAGTTACACAAGTTCCAAAACACAGGTCACAACTGCCATTTCAACTGAAATTACCGACGCAGATACTGAACCGATGCAGATAATTCAGACAGAAACACAGCCGCCTGTTATGACTGAACCTGTTATACAAACGCAGACAACTGTATCAATACAGACTGCTGAAACAACAACTGTAACGACGATCAATCCGAATATTCATGAAGTGCAGTTCGGCTATCCCGAAGAAGGTCAGGGTGACAATCATAAACCGTCATCACCGTCATCATCAAGCCGTATCGTTATGAAATGCATTTCGTTCTGCGAAAACGGCGAAACTCTCAAGGTTGATACTGCTATAGCTGATGAAGCCTACAGCTCCCGCCTTTATGAGCATAACGGCTTCTATCAGTTTGAGGTCTATATTAGTAATACGCTGAATTTTCAGAATATGAAAGATGAAAGGTTCAGCGTTAACGGTCAGCAGAAAGAATACAAAAAGGAATATTCAAGTGAGGAATCCGAATGGTTTGACCTTCACGGCGAACACGAAAACTATGACCTTTATCACCACGAAACAACTGAATTGGATTTTTCAGGTTATGAAACCGGTGACACAGGCTGTATCAAATTTGCTTTTATGAGGGTATATACGGACGATCCGCTTCATCCGACATTTATGGGAGCAAATCAGTTTATGTATTTCTATGTTGGTGAAATCGGAACATCTGTAAGCAATACAAGCGTTGAGGACGCAATTGCTGATTATCAGGCTGTAACGCAGTCGTAAAAATTTATCGATTTAATTATCAGTCAAAAAATATTTTTATATGAGGTGATTTTATGAAAAAAAGAATAATGACAATGCTTATTTCGGCAATGTGTCTTTCATCAGTACCAATGGACAGCGTTATTATGGCAAATGCCGCTGATACAAATGCTGTATCCGTTGCAGGTGACGTGAATGCTGACGGCGAATTCAATATTGCTGATGCCGTAACACTCCAGAAATGGCTGCTTGGCAATTCTGATGCAAACATTGCAAACTGGAAAGCGGCTGATTTTTGCAATGATGACAAGCTTGACGGATTTGATTTCATATTGATGAAAAAAGCCCTGATTGAAAAGCTGAGTGACAGTCCTGAGATCGATGATCCCGAAGTTCGTGAAATACTGTTCGGATATTCAGATTCTGCTTCACAGGGCAAAGAAAGCCCAAGTTCATCTATAAAAATTGCAATGAAGTGTAAAGCATTCTGTCCTGTTGGTGAAACACTTAATGTTGATGTTGCAAGGCTCGGTTTTGATGAACCTCAAGGCTATGGAGACAATACTTTTATTTACAATTATAGTGTAAGTTCTTATACTACTAATGAAAACATGAATCGTGCTGAAGATACAAAACTGATTATTAATGGCGAGGACGGCAGTTATGTAAAGGAATATGCCGGAAAGGACAGAGAAATATTCAATGCTGGCAGAGAGTATGATGACTATGAGACATACCATCATGAAACAACCACATTGAATTTTCGTAACTATCCAGTAGAAACTTCCGGTAGTATAACGTTTATTTTTAAAGCAGTATTCCTTAATGACGACGGCACTTTGCCTGAACATCCGTCCACATCAGGCGGCGGTCAGACTTTATTCTTTTATGTCGGCGAGGACGGCGCAGGCATCAGCAATACAAGCGTTGAAGATGCAGAAAAAGCATATCAGGAAAAGGGCTGCGGAGAGGTTACACCTGCTGATACATATACAGGAAGATGGCATGGAAAGAATATCTCGTTTGAGCTGTATAAAGCATTAAAAGATCCTGATTCAGAAACAATTCCTATAAGAGTTACACTTTCAGATAAAGGTGCAGACGACTTTGTTTATCAGGGCAGAACAATGAAAGAATATGTAAACGATACAATGGGCGAAGATATTACAAAGCTTGAAAATCTGCTCTATCGTGGTGAGCAGCTGAAATACGGAGAGGCACTTTATATTTCTCCGCCTGAAAATATAGAATGGAAATGGACAAAGGAGACTTATGACGGCGATATAGAATACTTCGGCAAGGAACTGCTTTCAAAATATATCGTTGACGGCGAATTTCTGAAGGAGCAGTTACAAAATGATCTTGCAGAACTGAAAAAGCATTACCATGATGCTCTTGATGAAGCTGTTGAAGCTTTCAATCAGGCTCGTGTTGAAGAAACAATAGCTTTTCTTGAAGCACAGGGCATCAGAAGTGAGCAGATAGCCGATTCTTATGATATCGTGATGTATGTGACTACTGATGAATTTGATGCGCTGTCTCTTGAAAACGGCTCTTATTTTAGTATTGCTTTTCAGGAACCCATAATATTTTAGGCAATTTATGCTATGTCGAAACAATTAAACATTGCCAAAAGATGAAGTTAAGGCTGCGTAACCACTTTGGATTACGCAGCCTTTCTTTATGAATTATTTGTAATTGTGACTTTGTTTAAGCACCATATCCTTGACTTTCATAAGTGAAGTCGTAGTGCTTCTTTCATTTTCCGAAAGCTTCATGGTGATATATTTTATCGTGTCCTCATAGTCAGGTATCATGATATGCTCCAGAGCATTTACACGGCGGCGTGTTCTTTCAATTTCGTCTGCCATAAGCTGACAGGCTTTCTCAATTTCGGCAAGCCGTATCATTTTTGGAAAAATACTGCTCAGTGCGCTTACAGCACCGTCAAGATCAGTTGAAGTGAAAGCCGTACCATATGAATATATGTCATTTGTGTCGCTTGTACGGTATTTTGCCTTGAATTCGGGAATATACACACTCATAACATTCTTTTCGGCTACTTCAAGTTCAACCTCCTGTTTAGGGAGCATGAGAGCAGTTTCAAGGACCTCACGCTGCATTACAGAGCCTGCAACAGCCATATAGCGGTTTGCGGAGGCAATACCTTCCTCTACCTCAGTTCGGAGCTGTTTGTTTTCCTTTATCAGTATCATGAACTGTCTCATAAGTTCATCACGCTTGTCTTTCAGCAGCTTATGTCCCCTTTTGGCAGAAACAAGTTTCTTTTTGAGGTTGCTCAGTTCCATTCTCGTAGGATTTACGTTAAGTCTTGCCAATCAGCTCACCTCAATCCTGGGTATCATAATATTTTACAAGATATTCTTCCCTGATTCGTCTCAGTTCGCTTCTTGGAAGCAGTTTCAGCAGTTCCCAGCCGATAGTTAGCGTATCTTCAATGCTTCGGTTGTTGTCAAAGCCCTGCGATACATATTTTCTCTCAAATTCATCTGCAAATTTCGCATACAGAAGATCGGTAGGAGTAAGCGCTGCTTCACCAAGTACGACCATGAGTTCCTTTGCATCCTTTCCACGGGCATAAGCCGAGAAAAGCTGGTTCATTGTATCTGAGTGGTCGGCTCTTGTTCTGCCTTCTCCGATACCTTTGTCTTTCAGTCGTGAAAGCGACGGAAGTACATCAACAGGCGGATTTATGCCTTTTCTGTAAAGTTCACGGGAGAGGATTATCTGTCCCTCTGTGATATATCCCGTAAGGTCAGGGATAGGATGTGTCTTGTCATCCTCAGGCATTGTGAGAATAGGTATCATAGTGATGCTACCGTCTTTGTCAGCCTGTCTGCCCGCTCTTTCATAGATGCTTGCAAGGTCTGTATACATATATCCCGGATAACCACGTCTGCCCGGAACTTCCTTACGTGCGGCAGATACCTCACGGAGAGCGTCGGCATAGTTAGTGATATCGGTCAGTATTACAAGTACGTGCATACCCTTTTCAAATGCAAGGTATTCAGCAGCCGTAAGAGCCATTTTCGGTGTGGCAAGACGCTCGATAGCTGAGTCATTCGCAAGATTTATGAAAAGTACTGTTCTGTCAAGAGCGCCTGTATTCCTGAAACTTTGTACGAAATATTCCGATTCCTCAAATGTAATGCCCATTGCGGCAAATACAACGGCGAACTGCTCATCCTTGCCACGAACCTTAGCCTGACGTGCGATCTGAGCCGCAAACTGAGCGTGAGGAAGTCCGCTTGCCGAGAAGATAGGAAGCTTCTGACCTCTTACAAGTGTATTCAGTCCGTCAATTGCGGAAACGCCT
Organism: Ruminococcus sp.; assembly: GCA_045641105.1. Taxonomy (GTDB): domain Bacteria; phylum Bacillota; class Clostridia; order Oscillospirales; family Ruminococcaceae; genus Ruminococcus. The sequence continues at coordinate 5,281 of JAZUGG010000110.1, forward strand.
GTCTGAATGAATTCCTGCGGATATTTTCTTGCAACAGGATTCATTGGCAGACCATTTACGTCCATACGCATATCAGGGATTATTTCAGGGCCGTCATCAATAGGTCTGCCCAGACCGTCAAAAACTCGTCCGAGCATATCCTCTGAAACACCAAGTTCCATCTGATGACCTGAAAAAACAACACTGCTGTCCTGCAAGTTGATGCCTGCTGCGTTTTCAAAAAGCTGTACGACTGCGTTTGTACCGTCTATTTCAAGTACACGGCATCTTCTTTTTTCGCCGTTTCTGAGTCTTATCTCAGCAAGTTCACCATATTTTATATTCTCAACGTCCTTGACGAGCAGCAGAGGGCCTGCCGCTTCTTCAATTGTTCTGTATTCTCTTGGCATCAGTCATCCTCCTTATTGAGCAGTTCATTAAGTTCTGCTGATATCTCGACTGAGAGCTTATCAAATTCTGCATCTGTATCTTCTTCACGGATATACTTGAAACGTCCGATCTTTTCACGTACCGGCAGTGAAGCGACTGCCTCGGCATCTGCGCCTTTTTCAAGTACAACTGCCGCTTCATCATTGAAATTCAGTATCAGCTTCATCATATAAAGCTGTTTTTTAAGGCTTGTATAGGTATCTACTTCATGGAAAGCAAGCTGATGCAGAAAGTCCTCACGGATAGAACGTGCTGTCTCCATTTTCAGTCTGTCATTAGCCGAAAGAGCATCCATACCGATAAGCTTTACTATTTCCTTAAGTTCGGCTTCATCATGGAGTATCTCCATAAATCTTGCTCTGTTCTTCATCCAGTCGGCTGAAACGTTATTATTGTACCAGTCACCGAGAGAATCAGCATAGAGCGAGTAGCTTGTCAGCCAGTTTATTGCAGGAAAGTGTCTCTGATAAGCAAGATTTGAGTCCAGTCCCCAGAATACTTTGACGATTCTCAGAGTTGCCTGCGATACAGGCTCGGAGATATCACCGCCAGGAGGCGAAACTGCTCCAATAACCGAAAGAGCACCTTCCCTGCCGTCACTTCCGTTTGCGATAATGCGTCCTGCACGTTCATAGAACTGAGCAAGTCGGCTTCCGAGATATGCAGGATAGCCTTCATCGCCCGGCATTTCTTCAAGTCGTCCCGACATTTCACGCAAAGCCTCAGCCCATCGTGATGTGGAGTCAGCCATAAGAGCGACTGAATAGCCCATGTCACGGTAATATTCGGCAATTGTGATGCCTGTGTAGACAGATGCTTCACGGGCGGCAACAGGCATATCCGAGGTATTGGCGATAAGAACGGTTCTCTCCATGAGTGATTTTCCTGTATTAGGATCAATCAGTTCAGGAAATTCGTTCAGAACATCTGTCATTTCGTTGCCACGCTCACCGCAACCGATGTATACGATAATATCAGCGGCTGCCCATTTTGCAAGCTGATGCTGAGTAACGGTCTTTCCGCTGCCGAAAGGTCCGGGAATAGCCGCAACACCGCCCTTTGCAATAGGAAACAGGCAGTCAACCACACGCTGTCCCGTAACAAGCGGCATATCAGGTGAAAGCTTCTTCTTATACGGTCTGCCACGTCTTACAGGCCATTTCTGTATGAGTGAAAGCTCTTTGTCACCGCTTGCAGTTTCAATGACGCAAACCGTATCATCTGCATGAAATTCGCCTTCCGATATGCTTTTTACAGTTCCTTTAATACCGTTAGGTACCATTATTTTATGAAGTACTATATCAGTTTCAGGCACAGTTCCGATAATGTCACCGCCGATAACACTGTCACCGACCTTAACGGACGGAGTGAACATCCAGAGCGGCTCTCTTTTCAGTGACGGAACTTCAACGCCTCTTGCAAGATTGTTTCCGCAGACCTTGCGTATGTCATCGAGAGGACGCTGTATACCGTCCAAGATGCTTCCGATAAGTCCGGGGCGAAGCTCTACGCTCATCGGTTCACCTCTGGCTTCAACGGTCTCTCCTGTTCCGAGACCTGCGGTCTCCTCATAGACCTGTACTGATGCACGATCACCGTGCATTTCGATAATTTCTCCTATAAGACGCTTTTCGCTGACTCTTACAACGTCAAACATATTTGCGTCTCTCATTCCCTCTGCAACTACAAGCGGGCCTGATATCTTAACTATTGTTCCCTTGCTGTTCATTGGTTGTCATCCGCCTCTTTTCAATTCAGTATATCTGAGCCGACTGCCTTTTCGACAGCTTCATGAAGTGCCTTCATGCCGCTTCCGGTGTTGCCCTCTATCGCAGGGATAAGGACAATTGACGGAAGCTTGCAGCTCCTGTATTTGTTTATTGTATCGCTTACCATTTCAGCGGCAGGCTCGGTAATATATATCACCGCAAATTCATTTGCCGCAAGCTTTGAGATAAGTTTTTTGATTTTTTCCGGTTCAGTTTCACGGAATACCGAAAGTCCCAGTGCCGCAAAACCTGAAACACTTGCCGTATCACCGATAACAGCGGCTTTATACATATAGCTTTCGCATCCTTTCCGTGATAGTATGGCTGTCAGTGCCGCTCTCCCTGCATACCGCAAGAATACGCAGATTCTTTATTTCTGTTTCCTTTGCAATATAATATGCCGCAAGCGGTTCAACGCCGAATGCTGTGTATCTTGATGATTCCGCAAGCTCCATAATTACATCATCGCACCATTTCTCAAATTTTGCAGGAGAATCCTTCAGAAGTGCTGCTGCATCACTGTATGCAGAATTTTCAAGCACTGCAAAGACCTCATCCGCACCGCTGACTGCCGCATTTACAAGCATATCCTTTTCAAATGCCTGACTTCCGCAGATTGCAGTTTCGATGAACTGACGTGATTTTTTCATAAGACTGCACCTGTAAGCAGTTTTTATATCAGCGCATAATGCGGTCAGTTCAGCGTATTTCTGCATGAATTCACAGCCGCATTTTTCTGCGCTTTTCTGCATTTCTTCAAGACAAGCCCTGTCAATAAGCGAATCCGAAAGCTGACCGTCAAGAGTTTCCGTAAGAAGTTCGTATGCTTCCTCTGCGGTTTTTCTCATATATTCAGGCAGACCGCCGTATTCCTTGCTGCTGAATGCCTCTGTCAGCGCAGAAAGTTCCACATTTGACGGCTTGATATAGTAAGGCGCAGGATCACGGTTTGAGATAATAGCTTTCAGAACAGCTTTCAGATTATGGAAATCATTCCTGTAAAGCAGAATTTTCAGTTCATCGCTGTCTGCGGCGAATTCATTCAGCATCTCCCAGACCTCTGAAAGTTCGGTATTCAGGTCACTTGTGCCTTTTTTAGCAGTAAGCACAGCCTCGGCATCTGCCTTTGTACGGGCAGCAATCATTCTATCGATGTCCGCACCTGATATCAGGCTGTTTTCCATGGCTCTGACAACGCCTACAGCGTTTGCATATTTTGTACTGCTCATTCTTCCACCTGCCTGAAAAGAACTCGTGCGGCAGTATCTCTTATATCATCTTTTTCAGCCTCAATAACAGCCGAAAAACTGCAATTTTCCGAGATAAGGCCGTAACTCAGGATAAATCCGTCATCAATAGCACAAGGTTCTGCTGAAAGCTTTATAGTGCCGCCTTTTTTTTCTGCAAGTACTGACAGCCTTTTTTCAAAGTCATCAGGCAGTCTTGCCATATCCTTTGCACCAAGACTTATAATGCCGTCAGACGGTTTCAAATAACGACTTACAAGCTTTTCCAAAAGTTCAAAATATTCCTTGTCGGGCAGATTTTTAAGCTTTTCAAGAACTCTTTCAATTGCCGTATCTATCATTTTTCCCTTGCAAGACAGGATTTTACGCTTCATTTCGGCATCAACAGCGGCACAGCCGTTTTCATAGTCTTTCACAGCCTGTTTTTCGGCTTTCAGCATATATTCATCATATGCTTTCTGTGCATTCTGTCTGCCTTCTTCTAAAATTCTGCGTGTTTTTCTGTCGCTGTCGAGAATAATGCTGTCCTCAGTCTGTTTCTGCTGAGCTGCTATAAGTCCCAGAATTTCATCAATTCCTGACATATTCGTGCCTCCGTTTCATCAGATCTGAATATTTACTACAATAAGGATAGTGATAAGAAGTGCAAGGATAGCGTATGTTTCTACCATAGCAGCCATAATGATACCCTTTGTATTGTGTTCAGGCTTCTTTGCTGTGATGCCTACTGCTGCGGCTGCGGTTTTACCCTGAGTAATGCCTGAGATAAGACCAACAACTGCAATAGGAAGTGATGCTGCAAGGAACATGAGTCCCTGTGCCATTGTAAGGTCAGCGGGTGAACCTCCAAGAATTCCTACATTGCTGAGTATAATGATTGATGCAAGCGCGCCGTAAAGTCCCTGTGTACCAGGAAGAAGTTCGAGAAGAAGCACCTTGCTGAACTTTTTCGGATCAACCGAAACCACGCCTGCGGCAGCTTCACCAACAAGGCTTACACCCTTTGCTGAGCCTATTCCTGCCATAAGTGACGAGAGAACAGCACCTGTTATCGCTAAAACCATTCCAATATTATTCATAATCTTTTTCCTCCTTGAATTTAATGTATTGAGTATTTGCGGTCAGCGGTTCAAATTCACGTCCGCCGCCCGAATAGAATTTCGAGAAAAGTTCAACAAACTGAAGACGGTCTGTATGAACATATGCGCCGAGAAGATTTATAGCCAAATTTGCGGTATGACCGATAATAAATACGACTATGAAAAGTACAGTCTTGATGACCATATTCTGCGGCATTGTACCGATGAGATTGATTACACCTGCGATACTGCCGGTTGCAAGACCAAGCGCAAGCAGTCTTGAATATGACAGAATATCGCTGAGATAGCCTGTTGCAGTATTATAGAGGGCATAAAGTCCGCCGAAAAATTTTCCGAAAATTGACTTTGAACTTCTGCCCTGTGTAAGAACGAGCAGAATAGCACCGATCAGAAGAAAATATTTTCCTACCGAAGTCAGAATCTCAGGAACATCTACAAAAATTCCTGCGCCAAACGCTGCTGCACCGAGAACCGTAAGATAAACCGGTATCGTATCAAGAAAAGCATCGAGTTTTCTGCCGTCATCCCAAGCCATTTTGAACGAAACGCCCACGCCGAAGAACAGGTGGATTATTCCGAGACCAAATGAGAAAAGCAGAAGTTTTATCGGATCATCGATAGGCTCAAACCAAAGCGCAACGCTTCCGATCTCTTTGCCAAAGTATTCCCTGCCGATGACCTGAATCAGATCGCCGAACCAGCTTCCGAAAAGTGCTCCCCAGATAAGAGTAGATATACCGCAGTTCCGGAACATCACAAGTGTTTTTTTCATGCTTGATTCAAGATTGAATTTTTTCAGGGCGAAAATCGTACCAATAACCATTACAAGTCCGTAGCCTGCATCTGAAAGCATCATTCCGAAAAACAGATAATAGAAAAACGACATGACCGATGTAGGATCGATATCCTTTTTTGAAGGCATATCGTACATTTTTGTGATACTTTCAAGCGGGGCGGAGAAATTGCTGTTTTCAAGCAGAACAGGCACGTCATCGTCCTCCGCAGGCTCTGAAAAGGTTATTGATGCTGTATACTTTTTAGTTATCTCCTTTTCGAGCGCCTCACAGTATTTTTCAGGAATATATCCGTTCAGTACAAATGTTGAACCTGTAAATCCGAGACTGCTCAGAGCCGAATATTTGTCTTTTCGCATCTGAAGATAGTCTATCGTTTCATGAAGCTGACTTCTGTTTTCCGCAAGCTGAACAATTTTTTCAGCGGCATCTTCACTCTGCGCTTCAAGTTTTGAGCGTTCCTGCACATATTCATCGATCATTTCATCGGCAGTCTTTCTTGCAGGCTCAGAAACAGGTATGAAACCAAGCTTTCTCAGTGCATTTTCTGTGTCTTCTGCGGCGTTTTTACTGCAAAGAACGAACAGATTTGACTGTTCCTTATTTATTGATACGACTTCCGCATAACATTCCTTCGGAAGATCATCATCCAAAGGTGTTTCTTCAGCATTAAACGGAACAGAGCCGATAAATGCCGATGTTGTGGATGTGCCTTTGAAATTCATCGGTACATCAAGGGCTGACCATTGCTTTGTAAGGTCAATTTTTACATTCAGCTGAGCAATTGCGGCATCTGATTCGGTAATAGTTCGCTGACACCGTATTATCTCATTGGCTGAATTCATTGTTTTTTCAAGCTTTAATGCTGTCTGACCGAGAATATCCTTATCGACTTCCTTTCGTCCCTCAAGCATACTCGTCAGCGCTATTTTTTCAGGTGCATGGTTGTCAATGATCTCAAGAGCCTGAACCGCTGTATTACGGAATTTTTCAAATTCTCCGACAACAGCTGTCACATTTGTATCTGTAAGTTCATCGCTGTCATTCCTGTACAGCTCAACTACGCCACGCCTCTGCAAAAGCTCTATGATTTTTTTACTGTCGGACAGCATGGCAATAAGCTCGATTTTTTTCATTCTGAGTTTTGCCATTTTTTCACATCACTTCCATTCATAATTTTGCATCAGAAAAATTCAGCTATGACAGCATTTGCGGCATCTTCCATATTTTTCTGTGCAAGGCTTTCGATCTCGTCAAGTTTTTTTCTGCATTCCTCCTCGGCTTTCTGTCTGTACTGCTGAGTTTTTTCCGCACATTTTTTCTTTGATGCGGCAGACTTTGCAGCAGCTTCTGCGAGTTTTTTCTGGATTGCAAGAGCCGAATTTCCCTGAGCTTCAGCGATATTTTCGTCACGTTTCTTACGTGCATCTGCGTTTTTCTTTTCAGACTCAGCCTCTGCAGCAAGGATCTTCTTTACAGCTTCCGAAGCCATTCATGTTTTCACTCCTTTTTATTGGCAGATTTACACAAATAATTTATAATATTTATACTGCCCATTATTTTGACATATATTATATCAGGTATTTTTCCTGTTGTCAATATAAATATAATATTTATAATAGTATGCCACGAAATTGAAATAAAACTGCATAAACGCATAAAGGGAGCCATCTCTACAGACAGCTCCCAAATATTTTTTATTCAATTACAACAAATATTATACAATATTTCGTTTAAAATGTCAAGAGGAAAATTCAATAAAATTATTCTTTTTCGGAATACTATTATTCTTCTTCCTTCTTTACAACACTTATGCCAAGAACGTCAAGACTTTCAGCATCGACTTCTGACGGACATTCAGACATAAGTTCACTTGCATTCTGCACCTTCGGGAACGCTGTTACATCACGTAAACTGTCAGTATTGCACATTATCATTGCAAGTCTGTCAAGACCGATGCCCATTCCTCCGTGAGGCGGAGCGGCATAACGGTATGCATCAACGAGGAATCCGAATTTAGCCTGAATTTCTTCATCTGTCATGCCGAGTGCCTCAAACATCTTCTGCTGAAGTTCAAAATCGGTAATACGCATTGAACCGCTTGAAAGTTCAGTACCGTTGAGAACGAGATCCCATGCCTTTGCACGTACATTTGCAGGATCTGTATCAAGATATCCGAGACATTCTTCCATAGGCATAGTGAACGGATGATGTGCGGCAACCCATGTATCGTTGTCATCATCATGCTCAAAGAACGGCATTTCAGTAATCCAGAGGAAGTTGTACTTGTTGTCAGGAATTACATTCAGACGCTTTCCGCAGATAAGACGGATAGCTCCGAGTGTTGAAAGTACGGTCTTTGTCTTGTCAGCACAGATAAGCACAAGGTCTCCCTGTTCAGCACCGACAGCAGAGCATATCTTTTCAAGATCGCCGTCTGCAAGGAACTTCTTGAATGAGCAGTTCGGCTCGTCTGCCCAGCGGATATAGGCAAGTCCCTTTGCACCAATTCCCTTTGCGTGTTCAACAAGCTTATCGATTTCCTTACGTGTATATGTCTCAGCACCGTTCTTGACGTTGATAGCACGTACAGAACCGCCGTCCTCAATGGCGCTTTTGAATACAACAAAATCGATATCCTTTACTGTATCGGTAATATCCTGAATTTCAAATCCAAAACGGGTATCAGGCTTATCCGAGCCATAACGGTTCATTGCATCAGCAAATGTAAGTCTCGGCAGAGGAAGCTGTACATCAACATCAATGACCTTCTTGAAAAGACGCTGAATGAAGCCTTCAACGCATTCCTGGATATCCTCCGCATCAACAAATGACATTTCAAGGTCGATCTGAGTAAATTCCGGCTGACGGTCAGCACGGAGATCCTCATCACGGAAACAGCGTGCAAGCTGTATATAGCGGTCATATCCTGCGATCATAAGAAGCTGCTTATAGATCTGCGGAGACTGCGGCAGAGCATAGAATTTGCCCTGATGAACTCTTGAAGGAATGAGGTAGTCTCTTGCGCCTTCAGGAGTAGACTTCATCATCATAGGAGTCTCGATTTCAAGGAATCCGTTTTCATAGAAATACTCACGGGTAACTTTTGCAATCTCATGGCGCATGATGATATTTTTCTGGAGAGGTTCACGTCTGAGGTCAAGATAACGGTATTTCAGACGAAGTTCCTCATTTACCTTAGTTTCGCTTGTAATTTCAAAAGGTGTTGTCTGAGCCTTTGCAAGAATTCTGAGTTCTGTTACGAAAATCTCAACATTGCCTGTTTTGAGCTTGTCATTCTTGCTTTCACGCTCACGAACCTGACCTTTTGCCATAAGAACATATTCGCTTCTGCATGAAGCAGCCTTTTCAAAAAGTTCTCTGTCAGTTTCATCATTGAAAAGAAGCTGAACAACGCCTGTTCTGTCTCTGAGAACGATGAAAATAACACCGCCCTTATCTCTTATTCTGTCAACAAAACCGCCTACTACTACTTCTTTTCCGACTTCTGTAACGTCGCCGCAGTAATGGGTGCGCTTTAGTCCTTTCATACTTTCAGCCATTGCTGTAATCCTCCTAAAAATCTTATTACTGCTGTGGGCCAGCCATTTGTCCGAACATTTTTACAGTTGATACATCGTCAAACTGTTCAAACATTTTGTCTATATAAACCGCATCAAAATTTGCTACGAATTTATCATCAAGTGCAACTTCTGTTTCATCGCCCTTGGACATTTCCTTGAGTTTTACCTTGCCGCTTTCAAGTTCATTGTCACCTATAACAACGGTAAATGCAGCATTTATCTTGTTGGCATACTTCATCTGCGGCTTGATGCCACGTCCCATGAGGTCAAATTCAGCACAATAACCCATTTCACGCAGTGCCTTTGTGAGTGACATAGCCTTTTCAAGAGCAGCATCACCCATGGTAGCAAAATATATGTCACATTTCTTTGGTGTGAGGTAGTCACACTTCTGCTTTTCCATAACGATAAGGAGACGCTCAATGCCCATAGCAAAGCCGAGGGCAGGAGTATGCTGACCACCAAGCTGTTCAATAAGACCGTCATATCTTCCGCCGCCGCAGACAGTGCCCTGAGCACCTATCTCAGTGGTGACAAATTCAAAAACAGTCTTTGTATAATAGTCAAGACCTCTTACGATCTTTGGGTTGATGTTGAAGGCGATACCAAAGCCTGTAAGATACTTTTTGAGTTTTTCAAAGTGATCACTGCATTCCTCACATAAATAATCAAGGATAACAGGTGCATCCTTACCGATCTCCTGACATATTTCGCTCTTGCAGTCAAGAATACGCATAGGATTTTTTACAAGACGTTCACGGCAGGTATCACATAATTCACTTTCTCTTGCTGAAAAATAGTTCCTGAGAGCCTCATGATATTTTGCACGACAGGTCGGACAGCCGATTGAATTGATATTCAGTTCAATATTTTTCAGTCCAAGGCGGTCAAGAATAGTTTTTGCAAGGCTGATAACCTCGGCATCAGCAGCCGGAGACTGGCTACCTGCCATTTCAAGACCGAACTGGTGGAATTCACGAAGTCTGCCTGCCTGCGGACGTTCATGACGGAAGCATGAGAGAATATAATACACTCTCTGCGGCAGAGCCTCATTGAGCAGACCGTTCTGAAGCATTGCACGGATAGTGCCGGCAGTACCTTCAGGTCTGAGTGTGAATTCAGAGCCTTTTGCACTTACTGTATACATTTCCTTCTGTACAACATCAGTGGTCTCGCCTACTGAACGGAGAAAAAGGTCGGTATTCTCAAAAGTAGGCACACGAATTTCTCCGAATCCGAAGCTTTCTGCAGTTTCTCTTGCGATTTTTTCAACGGTGTGCCATTTATAGACATCCTTTGGCAGAACGTCCTCTGTGCCGTTTGGTCTTTTAACATTTATTGCCATTTAATTCAGCCTTTCTTTCACTGACCTCTGACTATGGAGCCGAATGCTCAGCCTGAAAAAAGAGGTTCAGTCTATATTTGTTTTGACATGAAAATTGTCCCTGAAAAGGGACAATTGAACATCAGATGCTCGGATTACCGACTTCACGCCAGTCAAGATCTCCTCTTTCAAGAGCAAGAATCAAAGCCTCAGCGGTAGCGATATTGGTTGCAACAGGAACATTGTGAACATCACAAAGCCTGAGCAGATTCATTCCCTGAATATCGGAAGCCTGTGGATGAATAGGATCTCTGAAGAAAAGAAGTACGTCAACTTCGTTACAGGATAAGAGTGCGAGTATCTGCTCGGCACCGCCCTGTCCGCTGAGGTATCTTTTTATCGGTAAACCAGTAGCTTCGCTAACCTGTTTACCTGTTGTATTTGTAGCTATGAGGGTATGCTTTGATAAAATGCCGCAGTAAGCACTGCAGAACTGAACCATAAGCTCCTTCTTGGCATCATGTGCAATAATTGCAATCTTCATATTTCTGTCCTTTCCCCGCAATGCGGATATATTTATTAAGTAATATTACATTGTCTTGACTGTAAGCGGAACAAATTCACCGCCAAGTCGTTTTGAAATAGCGTCAAAAGCTTTTAGTGCGTCGGAGTCAACAGGGATAGGATTACCTTTGCCTGTAGCAACTGTTGCCTTGAAATCGTCAGGAATAACGCCAATAAGCTGAACGCCTATCTTGTCTATAATTTCGTCAAGGTTAGCAACAAGTGCTTCACCTATGACCTTTTTGCTGATTTTATTGATGATAAGTCTCTGGCTCTTGTTTCCACGGTTATAGAACTCGTCTGACATAAGAGCAGCATCTCTGATGCATATCGGATCAGGAGTTGAGATAACAAGAATAAGATTTGCCTGTTCAACGATGTCAAATACATGAGAGTTGATGCCTGCACCTGTATCGATGATGATATACTCGAAATACTTCTTTACAGAACGGCAGATCTCAACGATCTGCTCAACAGTAACAGTTGTAAGCGTTTTAGGTGCGCAGAGAATGCTGAGATTTGCAGCCATAGGCACCTGAGCAATAGCTTCAAGAGCTGTTTTCTTTTTGTTGAGAACATCTCCGAGGTCATATCTGATATCATTTTCCACGCCGAACATGATATCAAGGCATTTGAGACCGAAATCAAGTTCAATAAGCAGGGTTCTGTGTCCTTGTTTTGCAAGAGTATAGCCAAGTCCGGCGCAAATTGTAGACTTGCCTGTACCGCCCTTGCCGGATGTGATAGCAATAATTTTAGACATTATCTTTCCTTTCCGATATCCGATAAAACAGAGAATGACTTTAAATGCACAGATTTCTGCATACTTCCCGATATCCCGCCATGTACGGCGGCAGATAACGGATAATCGACAAAAATCGCATCCGGAAATCAGACTGCTGCGGATTCCTAACTCCATACTAATTAATCTAAATAATATTATAACACAAAACAAAGCAATTGTCAAAGCACTTTTTATGTAAAAATAAAAATTGTACAAATCATCGCATTTCAATGTCTGTAATTGTATATTTCCAACAACTGTGCCTACATTTTTTACTTATTATTCAGGGATTCGATTATTTTTTCGACAGTTTTCTCAATATTTTTCCCTGTTTCATCGACGGTGATATCCGCATATTTTTCATACAGCGGACATCTTTCTGCATAAAGATCATAAAGACGCTGACCTTTGCGGATGACTACTCCCCTGTTTTTGATATTTCCGAGGCGGTATTTCAGCTTTCTGTAACCGAGACTGAGGTAAACCACTGTTCCAATATCACGCAGATGAGACATAGCCTCACTGCCATAGACAACACTTCCGCCTGTGGCGATAACTGTTTTTTCGCAGGAAATACTGCAAACAGCACGATTTTCCGCATCAAGGAAACCGTCTATGCCTTCGCTTTCGATAATATCTTTCAGGAGTCTGTTTTCATGCTGCTGGATAACAAGATCGGTATCAATGAACCTGTATCCGAGAAGTTTTGCGAGAATAACGCCGACTGTGCTTTTGCCGACACCCGGCATACCGATCAGAATAACATTATTTTTCATTATTTTCTCCTTACAGCCGCCGACTTTCGGCATACAAAATATGTATGATACATTATATTTTACCTCTTTTCAGCAAAAAAGTCAATAGAAATCCAGCCTATATTTTATTTAATCAGCTTTGCATGACGGCTTTCCGAATGTTGACATTTTTTTGGTAATATGGTACTATTATGGAAAGGAAGTGACGATATGCATCAGACTCCGTTTGAATTTTCCCTTGATAACAAGCGCTATCACACCCTGAATTACCATAACAAAATAAAATACGGCGAAAAAATATACAAAGCAGTAATTGACTGCGGATTTTCCTGTCCCAATATTGACGGTACAAAGGGCACAGGCGGCTGTATTTTCTGTGACGGCGGAAGCGGATATTTTACAGCATCACAGTTGTCTGTCACAGAACAGCTTGAAACCGAATACCGCAGAATTTCAGCGAAAAATGGTGAAAATGCCTCAATAATAGTATATTTTCAGGCTAATACGAATACGTATGCACCGATTGAACAACTTCGCAGAATATACTACTCTGTGCTTGATTTCCCTTATGTAAAAGGAATATCTATCGGAACAAGAGCTGACTGCCTGCCTGATGAAGTGCTTGAATTGCTGACCGAGCTGAATAAATCAACAAATCTGACAGTTGAACTCGGGATGCAGACAATACATGACAGAACCATTGAACTTATCAACAGATGCTGTACACATGAAGAATTTCTAAGTGGATTCAACAAGCTGAAAGAGCGAAAAATCCGTACCTGTCTGCATATCATCAACGGTCTGCCGCATGAAACTGCTGATATGATGACACAAACCGCACTTGAAGCGGCAGAAATGAAGCCTGATGCCGTAAAATTACAGATGCTTCATATTATTCAGGGCACAAAGCTTGCGGATATGTATGCTAATGGTATGTTTGAACTTCTGACCAAAGATGAATATATCGACATAATCGTCAGACAGCTTGAAGTCCTTCCGCCTGAAACCGTCATTGAACGTATCACAGGCGACGGCGACAAGAAAAAGCTGATTGCACCTGTATGGAGTGCAGACAAAATATCCGTCCTCGGTGGCATAGACAAACGTATTGCCGAACTTGACACATGGCAGGGAAAATATTATAGATAACTGAAAAAGCACTGTATACAGCCGATTTCGACCTTATACAGTGCTGATTTTTATTTTTTAGTGTAATTTCCTGAAAGTCTGCCGTATGCAAGAACGTTGCCTGCCTCTCCGTTTTGCTTAATATCGAGCTTTTCAGCAATTCGTGCGGCACTTCTTCCCGAATCATTAACCGTTCCGACATATCTTTCGGGTGCTTCACTGAGGGCAAATACATATGCAACATATTCATGAGTGCCTGACGGCGGATACGGCCCGATATACCGTCCCATATCAGTTTCTACTGTACTTACATCGCCTGCGGCAAGAGATGTGGTCTCTATTCCGCCTTGTTTCATATGCAGAAAATTATGTGCCGATTCGTCAATAAGATATGCGGCATAGACGGTTGCTCCTTCAACCTCACTCCACGAAAGCTGAGGGGACTTGTTTTCGCCAAGGTCAGTGTTTGACATAGATTCATCCCATTCTTCCCCGAGACTTTCGCTTGTTACATCAAACGTCGGAATGTCCGAAAGAAAATCAGGAGCTGCTGTTGTAGGTTCAGTTGCTTCTTCTGTTGCAGGTTCGGTTTCTGTTGTTTCAGCAACTGTTGTTTCAGCAACTGTAGTTTCCGCTATTTCAGATGATGAGTTTTCTGCCGTATCTGATGAACTGCTGTTTCCGCCGCAGCCTGAGAGAAGTGTACACGCTGCGATGCTGATAACCAATGATACTTTACTGATATAATTCATGTTTTTCCTCCGATTATTGCTTTTTTCTGATTGGATGCCGTATTACGTTTTTCATTTTTTCGACAGCAGTTTTTCTTGGATCAGACAAATATATTTCATGATGCAAACGTTTATCACCAAAATCATTCACATATCCATTTTTGTCCAGATATTCATCCATTGCAGCAACAGATGCAGGCTCATCGTCAAATGAGCCAATGTGCATGATCTGAACACACAATCCCTCATCGATCGTCAGAAATTCCGCACAAGAGCAGTCGATTTTCTTTTTTCTGCCTGCCGTTTCAACAGCCCATGCAAAATCTTCTTCTGTAACAAAATCAGGCAGGCGTATGACCGATATCCATTTAAAACTGCCTTTATTGCTGTAATCCACACCGTCAATGCCGTCCTGATACCAGAAGCCTTCAAGCGGCGGAACAACATATTCAAAAAATCCGTTAATTTTGTGATCTGTTTTATAGCTCATTTTCAGGATATACGCAACTGCATACAATATGCCGACAGACTGCTGATAAGCTCCGTTTTCCTCATTCGGATCGCCCTGCCCTCTTACAGCAATATAATTTGCCTTCGGAACGGTAACAATTTCAGGCTTGTTTTTCGGCATATAAAACTCTTTGTATTCTTTTTTGAAATCAAAAGGCATAATTTCCCACCATTCTGACAACGTAATAACAATTTACATTATACTCTTTTTATATTTTTATGTCAAGTAATATAAAACAAAAAACTCCTGCATGAACTGTATACATCACGCAGGAGCATTGTATTCAATTTTATTTTAATGACAAGCTTCACCGACTTGTCTGAAGCGACTTTCATCACTTTGCCGAATTACCCTTTGGACTCACCCTTTCGGTTTTAATGTTCAAGGAAATACCTCAATCTTTTCATAATATCAGCATCCTTTGCCTTTATATTGTAAAGCAGTAATCGAACTTATCGACGATAGCATACTTCTGTTTATTTTACTGTTTCCTCAGAAACGTAAAGCATAACTGCTTATTATCTCATGGGACTCACCTTTCGCTGTAAATTTATTCCTTTTGGAATATGAAAGTCTGAAAAAATCTGACTTTTTATCTCATGGGACTCACCTTTCACTATAAATTTGTTCTTTTCAGAACATAAAGGTCAGAGAAAACTGTAAATATTATCTCATGGGACTCACCTTTCATTATTTATTTGCTCCTTTTCGGAACATGAAAGTTTAAAAGAATCTGACTTTTATCTCATGGGACTCACCTTTCATAATGGATTTGTTTCTTTTGGAAACATAAATATCAAAAAGTAAAACTATCTTCTCATCGGACTCAACCTTTACTCATTATTTTAAGCTGTATATCTAAAGACTTCTGTCAGAATTTCAGTTTATCCTGTAAAATATCAGACTTTAGACATGAAGCCGTCCTTCTTTTTCAGCAATACGTCAGCCTCATAATTGAACTCTTTCAATACTTAATTACTTTGAATAAGCTGGAACAAGCTTACGCTTATATTCCCTTTTTTGTGATCCAATTACTCAGCAAGCCCGCCGGCTTCACGTTGCTGGCTCGATGATTCTTCCACCGGACTCACTCACCTTTCCGCATATATTAATTTTACATTTATTACGATTGAATATCATGTAAATTTCAGCTTTGGAATTTCTTTTGGGTTATTCCCTTTCCATGGTTATATAATACCACGTTTATTAGCAAAAGTCAATAGTATTTTATAAACTTTTAGTATTTTTTAATGCAATTCGGCAGTTAGTACAACAAAGAGTTTCCTTCAATGTACACTTCAAACAAACAATGTGATAATTTAATGTTGAAATGTGTCGAATTTATGGTAAGTGTAAACGCTGTAAAAAACTGCCGATAATACATATCCAGAGCTTTCCGCTTGCAATTTCTTTCGGCATAGTGTATAATGTAATCATTAAACAGGCATATGCCGGAATGGAGAATACAATGTCAGAAATGAACGAATACACACCTGACCTTTTTGAGCTTATCGACGAACAGGGAAACAAAAAGAAATTTGAACTCATTGATGCAATGGAAATCGAGGATGAACAGTATTTCGCACTTGTTCCTTCTGCCGAAGACGATGATTATCTTAATGAAGACTGTGATCTGGTGATACTCAAGACAATTGAGGAGGACGGTGAGGAAATTCTTGCTTCAATTGACGATGATGAAGAATTTGACCGTGTTTCAGCTGCTTTCCTTGAACGCTTGCAGGATATTTTCGGTGAAGATGAGGAGTAATATAATTTTTATATCTTACAAATGCATATTTTTGCATAAAAACACTTGATTTTTTTGATGTTATGTGTTATAATATGTATAACAAATAAAGATACTGCCTTGTGCGAACACCTATAGCTTTTATAATCCAACACATAATAAAAGGGAATTCGGCTCCGTTTGCGGACTGCAGACCTCCCGCCCTGCGGAAGAAGGGAGCGAGAAACACTCGGGCGTTTACCCACCTGCTGCGTGCGGGTTTTATGCGCTATAAGACGGCAAGGCGGTGCTGATTTGGAAAAGCACTGTCGGAGTTTTTATACTCCGACAGTTTTTTTGTGCCATTTTTCTTTCTGATGCGTATAATATATTATTCTTGCTTCAGGAGGTTTTTTATGGATGTTACGGTGTTGATTTCTGTTATTATACTTGCTGTCATTGCCTGCTTTGAGATATATTTACTTGCAGTCAGTCCAAAGGTCAAGGATTTTCCGCTGAATATTGTCCTGACAGTCTGTCACGATGACATTGATTTAGAAAAAAAGCTCTCCTATTTATCGTTCCTTCTCAGCCGCAATGATGTGAAAATAGAAAAAATTTTCCTCGTAAATGTCAACGCAGACAGCCTTCAGAAGGCAATTTGCTGCCGTTTTTGTGAGAATTTTCCAAATTCTTTCTTTACTGACACCGAAAATATTAAAAATTTCTTGCCGAAAATAATTGATTTATCTGAAAATATATAGTATAATGTATAAGGCATCTCTGCGCATTTTATGTTTTACAGTAGTGTGCAGTGCCGTTTTAACCACATAAGCAATTACTTTATCCGTTTATATAATGTGACGGTATGTCAGCGGGAGGTCATGCATGGAACACACTACTCTGCGTCTTGAGGGTACTGTTGAACATATCCTTTATAAAAATGAGACAAGCGGCTATATCGTTCTTGACCTCAATGCAGGCGGCGAACTTGTCACTGTCGTCGGCGAACTCGGTGATATCGATGCCGGTGAAGGTCTTATTGTAGAAGGCTTCTATGATACTCACAGGCGTTTCGGAACTCAGTTCCGTGCAGAATACTGTGAAAGAAAACTTCCGGATACCGTTGCAAATATTGAAAAATATCTCGCATCAGGCTCAATAAAGGGCATAGGTCCCGGTCTTGCAAAGAAGATCGTCTCGGTTTTCGGTGAACAGACTCTTGATATCATGGAGAACAATCCGTACAGACTGAGCGAAATCAAGGGCATATCTTCACAGAAATGTGATGAGATCGCCGCAGAGGCAAAAAAGATCTTCTCCCTGCGCTGTATTATGTCATATCTCGCTCAATATGATATCAAATCCGGCTTCGCCATGAAAACATACCATAAATTCGGTCCTGATGCTCTTGAACTCATAAAGCTCAATCCGTATCTTCTTTGCAGTGACTATATCGAACTTGAATTCAAAAAAGCCGATACCATTGCTCACGACCTGCATATTCCAAAAAATTCCGACAAGCGTATAATTGCCGGAATGCAGTATATTCTGAATGCAAATACTTCCCTTGGTCATTCATGTCTGCCTCTTGATGTTCTGATAGACAAGGCTGAAAAAATACTCCTTGTTCCCGAACATGACCTTTTTGTCTCATATAATACGGCGCTTAGCGATAACGAACTTTTTGAATACGTCAAAAACGAACGTGAATATGTCTATCTGCCCGATTATTTCTATGCCGAAAGCTTCATAACAGACAGGATACAGATACTTAAGGATTTCACATCCCCTGAGGATTTCAACTTTGATGCCCTCATTGATATTGAAGAAGAAGAACACGGAATACAATATGAGGAAATGCAGCGAATGGCTATCACTTCAGCCGTTTCAAAAGGTCTTATGATACTTACAGGCGGTCCGGGTACAGGTAAAACCACAACTCTCAATGCCATTATCTCAATTTTTGAAAAGCGTGGACTGAAAGTACTTCTTACTGCACCTACAGGCCGTGCAGCAAAACGTATGTCGGACCTTACGGGATATGAAGCCAGAACTATACATCGTCTGCTTGAAGTTGCCTATGACAAGGGCGGCAGACTTACTTTCGTACACAACGAGAATAATCCGCTTGACTGCGATGTTCTTGTTATCGATGAAATGTCCATGGTGGACGTGCTCCTCTTTGAAAAGCTCCTGAGAGCCGTCAGACTCGGCTGCAAGCTTATCATGGTCGGAGACAGCGACCAGCTTCCGTCAGTCGGCGCAGGAAATCTCCTCAGCGATCTTATCGCAAGCGGCGGCGTTACAGTCATAAAGCTTACAGAGATCTTCCGTCAGGCAAGAAAAAGCTGCATCGTCACAAATGCACATAAAATCGTTTCAGGTGAACTTCCTGACCTTACACGCAAGGACAATGACTTCTTTTTCTTCAGGCGTTCCTCTCCGGAAGCCGCTTCTGCCCTTATTACAGATCTGATAAGGACAAGACTGCCAAAAGCTTATAACTACTCCCCTGTTGACGATATCCAGGTCATCGCTCCGTCAAGAAAAGGCATGGTCGGCACTGTTGAAATGAACAAACTTCTCCAGCAGCAGATCAATCCTCCGTCAGACGACAAGCCTGAATTCAAAGGTATGTTCTATACCTTCCGCATCGGAGACAAGGTAATGCAGACAAGGAATAACTACGATATTGTCTGGAAACAGGACGATAAACAGGGTACGGGCATCTTTAACGGCGATATCGGCAAGATAATCAATGTTAACGCCATGACGAAAATGGCTGTCATTGATTTTGACGGCAGAATTGCTTCTTACCCGTTTGAAACCATGAATCAGGTCGAACTTGCCTATGCGATCACTGTTCATAAAAGTCAGGGCTGTGAATTTGAAGCTGTCATCATTCCGATACTTGATTCCTTTGATAAGCTGTGTTACCGCAATCTGCTCTATACAGCCGTCACAAGAGCAAGAAAACTTCTTATTGTAATTGGTTCTGAGGGAGATATCGAAAGAATGGTTGAAAATAACAGGCGAACCAGACGATATACCTGTCTCAGAAACATGCTTGCTGACGGTACCGCTTCCATAGGTCAGTCTCAGGCAGAACAGCTTACCGACGAAACTACAGATGATGAGGAAGCTGATGATGACGAAAATACTGAAAACTAAAGGAGAAATAAAATGGCAAATACTGATATCGGCATTGATTTAGGTACTTCCAATATTGTCATGACAATGGGTGACAAAGGTGTTATCCTCAGCGAACCGTCTGTCATTGCATATAATACACGTACCGAAAGAGTCCTTGCCGTCGGCAGGGATGCCTATGAAATGATAGGAAGAAATCCCGATTATATCGCTGTAAAACGCCCGATAAGCGAAGGCGTTATCTCCGACGATGACCTTGCCCACAGCATGATACGTGAATTTATCCTTAAAGTTGCAGGACATCAGCTTGTTAAACCACGAATTATCATCTGTATTCCGTCATTTATCACGGATATCGAAAGCCGTGCGGTCGTTGAAGCCGCAAAAAGCGCAGGTTCTCGTCAGGTATATCTGATTCAGGAGCCTATTGCCGCTATGATAGGCGCAGGTGTCAATATCACCAAAGCCAAAGGTCATATGATTGTCGATATCGGCGGAGGTACGACTGATGTCGCCATAGTTTCCATGAACGGCGTTGTCACTTCACATACCGTTAAGGTCGCAGGCAATGCCATTGACCGCTCTATCATAAAGTATATGCAGAACAAGTACAAGCTCCTTATAGGTGAAAGAACTGCCGAAAAGGTGAAAATGGAACTCTGCAATCTCTATGATCCAAGTGATGAGATAACATACATGGTCAAGGGCAGAAGTCTCCTCAAAGGTCTCCCAGCTCAGGTGCTCCTCAGCGAGACCGAACTCTTTGAGGCTATCGAGGACGATACCTTCACTATTATTGAGGCTGTCAAAAAGGTTCTTGAAGATGCTCCGCCTGAACTTGTCGGCGATATCTATGACAACGGACTTCTCCTTACAGGCGGCGGTGCGCTGCTCGGCGGCCTTACTCAGCTTATCAAGCGCACTATCGGCATAAACTGTCTTATCGCAAAGGATTCCGTCAACTGCGTTGCAAAAGGAACAGGTCTTGCTTTCGGCAGAATGACCACGCTCCTTGACGGATTTGAATCCGCTGCTGTCTATAAATACAGGTAATAACCTATGAACAGTTACAGCAGTAAACGTCAGAAGGCTCAGAAAAAGAAAAGAGTCAGACGAAAAAAAGAACCTACATCAGCCGCACAGAAGATACTGATAATTTTCTGCTTGTCAGCTCTGCTGATTCTTGTTTCACTTATTATACGTGTCGTCTCTTTTGACAATGAATTACAAAATAATGATGAATCTTCTTCACTATCAATTCCAACAACTGCTGTCACAACTTCAACTGCTGTACAGACTGCGGTCACTTCTTCTTCAGCATCCACTGTTTCCACAACTCTGACCACAACAACGGAAACTACTGCTGCAACGACCGTGACCACAGTAAATTCACGCTATAAATACCGGACTTCATTCAGCATGGCGCTGCCTGATACTTACAGCGGTGAATATTATATTGAGATCATCTGCAACGATACAGGAAAAATTTTCACTGTTCCCGATATCGTTATTCCCGATATGACTTCGGTAAGTCAGGAAATCTATTACCTGACACCTGATGATTCAGTCTCAGCCGATGTCTATCTTATCAATACGGCAAACAGCAAACGTGCTCTTATAGGTACTGCTATGCTTGATTTTGGCAGTTCTTCCGCTGATTACAGCGAACTTGATGCAGAGAGCGCATTTAATGCTGTTCAATAAAAAGATATACAGACTTTTCGCATTTTCCACTCTTGCGGACAGTCACAGCATATTAGGAGGAAATGAAAATGAAAAGATCAATCGCTTTACTGACATCTCTTGTTACCGCTGCTTCATGCATGGCTGCATTGAGCTCATGCGGCGATGACAGACTTTATATGCCCGACCTTTCCGGTATTGATGCCGCAAAGGCAACTGAGGAATTTGATTTCCTTGAACTCACAATATCAGCAGAAGCTCAGAGCAGCACTGTTCTCAAGGGAAAGATCATGGAACAGAGCGTCAGACCGGGTGCTAAGATCAGCACAGGTACTAAGGTTCTCCTCACTATCAGTTCAGGCGAGGATAATCCTAAGATATATAAAGACGGCGTTGATACAGGAATGACTGAAGCCGTTACTACTTCGGTGCCTGTTACCACATCCGATGTATCCACAACTGCCGAAAATGCAACCACTCAGCCAACTACTACAACTCTTGAAGCTGATATGTTCATCATGCCGAATTTCAGAGGCGTTTCTCTTATGGAGGCTGTTGAGAAATACAGCGACAGCATCAGTTTCCAGATCAAGGATTACGTTGACTGTGACCTCGATCCGGGTCAGATCTCTGCTCAGGATGTTCCTTCAGGTACTCCGTGCAAGATCGGCACTACTCTCTACGTTTCTCTTGCAAGCGGTACTTCAAGCAGCATAAAAACTCCGTCAACTCCGGCTTCAACCGAACCAACCACTGCTGCATATGACGATGGCAGCGGCTACGGCTATGATGACGGAAGCTATGGTTATGATGACGGCAGCTATGGCTACGACGACGGAAGCTATGGCTATGACTACGGCTATGATGACGGAAGCTACGGCTATGACTATGGCTACGATAACGGAAGCTATGACTACGGTTATGATTACGGCTACGAGTGGTGATCAAATGATTATTTCCGATAATTCGGATATAATATATACATAAAATCTATAAGGAGTGTTTTTTCTAATGAGCGAATCATGTACATCTCAGGACTGCGCAAACTGCCCGAGCAACGGCAATTGCAGCAGTAAGCCTCAGAGTCTGCTTGAAGAACCAAACAAGATGAGCAGCATCGGTAAGGTCATCGGTGTTGTCAGCGGCAAGGGCGGCGTAGGCAAAACAATGGTATCTTCCCTTCTTGCTGTTTCCATGCAGAGAATGGGCAAAAACGTAGGTGTCCTTGATGCTGACATCACAGGTCCGTCAGTCCCTAAGGCATTCGGTATCCACGGCAAGGCAGATGCCTGCGAATTCGGCATTATCCCTGCAAAAAGCAAAATGGGACTGGACATCATGTCTATCAATCTTCTTCTCGAAAATGAATCCGATCCTGTTGTATGGAGAGGCCCTGTTATTGCAGGCGTTGTAAAACAGTTCTGGACAGACGTAATCTGGAAGGACGTTGATTATCTTTTTGTTGATATGCCTCCGGGAACAGGTGACGTTCCGCTGACTGTTTTCCAGTCACTTCCTGTTGACGGTATTGTTATTGTAACTTCACCGCAGGAACTCGTTTCCATGATAGTTGAAAAGGCTGTAAAAATGGCTCAGCTTATGAATATCCCGATCATCGGTATTATCGAAAATATGAGCTACTTTGAGTGCCCTGACTGCGGCAAGCGCCACAGCATCTACGGTGAGAGCCACATTGAGGATATTGCTGCACAGTATAATATCCCTGTTCTTGCAAAGCTTCCTATTGATCCGGAGCTTACAAAGCACTGTGACAACGGTACTATTGAGCTTTTCGAGGGCGAATGGCTTCAGAGTGCAGCTGAAAAAATTGCTGATATGTAATCAGATAAAGTTTATAAACAAAGGCTTCTGCTGTATATGCAGAAGCCTTTTCTGTTATTACTGTGTATACACAGTTCGGTGAAAAATCATCTGGTTATTGTTAACATATTCTAAACCAAAGCAATATTTTTAGTGTATAATTGTTTATCCATACAAATCGCCACGTATTTTTATGTTTTGGTATTGACAAATCTGTATTAACTGTGTATACTGTATACATACAGTTCAGACAAGAGGTGATAAAGTGAATGTCTATATAGATAACAAAAGCGGGATTCCGATCTATGACCAGATCTATACGCAAATAAAAAATCACATTATAAGCGGTGAGCTAAAGGAAAATGATGCCCTGCCGTCAATAAGAAATCTTGCAAAAGACCTCAGAATAAGTGTTATCACAACAAAACGTGCATACGATGAACTTGAAAGAGAAGGCTTCATATACACACTGCCTGCAAAAGGATGTTTTGTTGCACCGAAGAATACTGAGATACTTCGTGAGGAAAACCTGAAAAAAATAGAAGATCACCTGATGGAAGTAAAACAGCTTGCGGCTTCATGCAGTCTTTCTGCTGATGACGTAATTGAAATGTACCGATATCTTGATGAGAATTAAGGAGAAAATGTTATGAATGCAATTGAAGTAAAAAACCTGACCAAAAAGTTTGACAGGTTTACATTGGACAATATATCATTTGAACTGCCGTCCGGCTGTATACTTGGCCTTATCGGCGAAAACGGCGCAGGAAAAAGCACTACGATAAATTCCATGCTTGGAGTTATTTCGTATGAAGGAGATATAAAGATCTTCGGTCAGCCGATGTCACCTGAACTGAAAAACAAAATAGGCGTTGTACTTGACGATGTCGGTTTCCCGGGAACTTTTACAGCAAAAGACATAAATTTTGTCATGAAGAAAACATTCAAACAATGGGATGAAAAAGCTTTCTTCGATTATATTTCTAAATTTTCACTTCCTGAAAAGCAGAAATTTTCTGAATTTTCAAAGGGCATGAAAATGAAGCTTCAGATTGCTGCTGCTATTTCGCACAACGCTGAACTGCTTATTCTTGATGAACCTACAAGCGGTCTTGATCCACTTGTAAGAGATGAGATAATTGATATTCTAAACGATTTTACCCGTGATGACAATCATTCAATACTCATTTCGTCGCACATTGTAAGTGACCTTGAAAAGCTTTGCGACTACATAGCATTTATCCACAAGGGAAAACTTATACTTTGTGAGGAAAAAGATATGCTCCTTGATCAGTACGTTTTCATCAATACCACAGAGGAACAGCTTGCTGAACTTGATGCTTCGGCTGTCAAGGGCAAAAAATCATCAAAATGGGGCACAGAGGCTATTGTTGACCGCAGTCTTATCCCCTCATCATTTGAAACAAAACCAATTACTATTGAAGATCTTTTCGTGTTTATGGCTAAGGAGGAAAAGTAAATGAAAGGTTTATTAGCAAAAGAATTTATCACGATCTTAAAACAGTACAAAACGAATATCATCATTTCGCTCATATTTATTCCGTACTCTATAATTTTTGACGCTCCGTTAATGCTTTTATTTATACCGTTTATATTTTCGGTGCTCCCTATATCTGCTCTTATTAATGATGAAGTTAGCCACTGGAACAAATATATATATACAATGCCGGTGGACAAAAAAGAAATTGTTTCTTCAAAATATCTGTCGATCTTAATTCTTGCAGCAATAAGCATCATTTTAACATTACTTGGAAATTTTGGACTGTTTATTTCAGGCAAGGAACCCATATTTGATAATTTAGGCACAAGCATGATAGGTTCACTTATTTTAAGCTTTATTCCGCCTGCCTTCCTCTTCCCTTTCTATTTAAAATTCGGTGCTACAAAAGGAAAAATCGTTTCATTAATTTTTGTTGCTGCTACTTCAGCAATCATACCTGCCGTTGTAAATATTGGAGGTTTTGATTTAAAATTCACCAATCTCCCAAGTGTCGCTTTGCTGAAATTAGGTGTCCTTGCTGTTATAATTGTATTTTTTGCATTGTCCTGGCTGCTCTCAATTGCTTTATACAAAAAGCACGAAGCATAATATTCATGATATAGTTTATATAAGATCACCGCACTGAATAAACAGTGCGGTGATTCTTTTGTAAATCAAAAAGCAGATGTCCTGTAATTTCAGGAACATCTGCTTATTTTTATACTGTTGCGTAGAGGTTTGTTTCCCATGCAGGAATATAAAGCTGATGTCTTATGTACAGCTTATATGCAGGGTTGAGTCTCTTGATCAGAAGCGGTATCTCGAAGATATCCTCATTTCTGTGATAGAGCGAAACCATCATTTTCGGAGTGTTATGTGCGATATTCAGCGCTGAACCCCATATTGCCTCACGTTCAAAGCCTTCAACATCCATTTTAATAATGGTAGCATATCTCTTTCCGAGAATACTGTCAACTGAACGTGCAGTAATCATATTATCCGAACTTGCTGAAATAGCAGACTGTCTGCCTGCCTTTGCCGCAAACGGAAGCTCGGTATCTATGCACCATGCGGCGGCATTGTGAGCATACACGTTAGGCATACCGTCAATGAACTTGGTAAGCTTCTTGAAGTTCTTCTTATCAGGTTCAAGAGCATAGATTGCAGCATACTTTCCGTGTGTGAATTCAAGCATTTCCTTGATCGTATCGCCGTTATACGCTCCAAGGTCAACATAGACCTCATTTAGACTCGGCTTTATGATCTTTCTGTATATCTCACTTTTCGGAGTTGTAACATCCGTAAGATATTCTATCTTGCCGCTTATCTTGAAATTGATTATGCTTGCGTACACCTTGCGTGAATAATCATCAGCAAGACTGTCAAAAACCTTCTGTATCTGCTCAGCGTGTTCCTTGCAGTAATCATAGGTAAACAACCCGTTGCCTACAACAGGCACATCAGGAACATACAGAGTATGCTTGCTTGCTATCTCATGTATCTTGTCAACGATCTCCTGATAACCTGCGGCAAAAGCAAGTACAACAACAAAATCGTCAACTGCCTCCTCGATCTCGGAAAGCTTATGAACACGGAATCCCTCGAAGGAATGACCTCTGACAAAATCATCACTTGCGAAAATGCCTGAAACAACGATGCCTTTGCTTCTGAAAACATTCATTATCTTCAGCGCACCATCGCCCATTCCGTATATAAAAATTGGTCTTTCTTCAGCCTTTAGTCTGTCCCAGCAGGATTGTGTTTCAGTAATAAAGGAGAGCATTATATCACCCCGTAAAAAGTTTATTCGTTAATAGTATCGTCGATCTCGTGATCTATGATGTCACCTTCAATGTGGGTTATCCCCATCATATCACGTCCTCTTATGCCATATCTGTCACGTACTGCGTTGAGGTATTTGTCCAGGAGGTCTGATACCTTGCGTACATTTTTTACACAGCGTATCTCCTTTGTCGGAGTATCGGCATCTTTGCTGTATATGATAATAGTTCCGCATTTTACAATTCTCTGCAAAAAAGGTTTGTGGATCTTTTTATCAATAATTTTATAAAGTTCCATTTCATCTTCGTCCACGCTGAAAAAACCTGTACGGGTAATAAATTTTGTTTCTGTAAGGAAGTAGCGTGTGAATGAAAGCGGAAGACCAAACAAAGTGCGTTTCTTGTCTGTCCATACATAACTTATTTCGTCTTTTTTCATGTAAAAACCTCCCTTGAATAATAGTTCAATGTGAACTGAAAAATATAGTGAATCAAATACTACTTACTTATTTTATCACAAAACAGCATCTTAGTCAACTATATTCTGCAAGAAAAATCAGCAAATTTTAAAAAAACGGCAAATTTCAGCTTATTCCGTGTTCCTTTTTGCTATATTTTCTGATTTCATGATTATCATATCACCGCATTTTATTTTCACGCTTTCATAAGCTATCACCGAAAGTTCATCTCTAATAAGCATATATATCCTGACATTATACTTCTTTTCGGCTTCTCCGACAGTCTTTCCGATGAATCTGCTTCCCTTTTCTATAAGTACCTCGCCTATATGAGCGGCATCCGTAAATTTTTCATCGTTATTTTCATTCTTACTGTACTGCTCAACAAATCCTGCGCTGATGATACCTGTCGGTATCGCTACAACGCCGACTCCGAGAAATGCTATGAAGATCGCCATTATCCTGCCTATTGCCGTGACAGGATAGATATCACCGTAACCCACGGTAAGAAGCGTTGAAACGCTCCACCAGATGCCTGAAAATGCATTTTTGAACACTTCAGGCTGTATTTCATGCTCAACATTGTAAATTCCCAGCGAGGAAGCAAGCATGAGAACGATTATTATGAAAACGGACGATATTATCTGATTTTTCTTTTCAATAAGCACGCTTGTGATGACGTGGAGTGAATCATACCTTGCATTCACTCGGAAAAGATGAAATATACGCACTACCCTGAGCATTCTGAATACAACAAATCCGTCAAGGAAAAAGAATGGCAGAATTGTCAGCAGATCAACGATTCCCTCAAACGAACACAGAAATTTCAGCCGTGAGCGATGTTTTCCGTATTTCGGATAAAGAAAGTCGGCTGTCCACATTCTGAGTATGTATTCAACAGTGAAAACTGATATGGTAAATATTTCGCAAATTCTAAAAACACCATTGTATGCGGCAAGTTCATCAAATGAAACAAGAAACAGCGTCAGTATATTGATTATGATGACTGCCGCAAGAAAAATATCAACTATCCGGCTTGGCAGGTCATCCCTTCTGCCTATCTGTATTATTTCAAATAATCTTTTGCGAAATCTGTAAATTTTTATTTTCTTCTTATCTGTCACAACATCAGCTCCTTATGAAATCTATTGTAGCATATAATTTCAGAATAATCAACCGATTTCATAAAAAACTGCCTCAGCATGACGCCAAGGCAGTTTATGTGAACTTTCTTTTGTGTTTTTCTGTGTGAGTTATCATTTTCAGGAGATTTTGTCAGTCTCCGTTTTCTGCATCTTCTTTTATCTGTCCTTCAGCTTCCGTAAATACCTGTCTGACTTTTTCTTTTTTATTGAACTCCGGATTGTTTTCAGCGTAATCAGGATATGATCTTTTGATAATGTCCAGACGGTTCTGACTGACATTCTGACTGCTGTTGTATGGCATGATAAGATATTCATCGCTTTCTTTATCAGGATACAGCATAAAAAATCCGGAAGTCACCGAATCTATCCTATCTTCTTTGAAATATTCCTTCTGAAACAGCGGAGATGTGCTTTCAGCAACGATCTTAGGTTCGGAATAGCTTGAAAAATCTAAAAATGATACGCATGGAAGATAAATTTTCAGCTCTGAACGCAAATTCTTGTCATCAGGAATTACAAGCGAATTTATTATTCCCATATCACTCTGCTCAAATCTGTGAAGTTCAACGTTATTAAAAGGTTCATCATCATCACTTTCAAGAGTTATCCTGCCGCCGAAAGGCATGATATAGGCATTTTCATTATATTCCCCTGTTTGTGAGAAATAATTTTCCTTAGTGAAATTTGAAATGCTTTCTGCCGGCATCGCAGAAGTTCCGTCACAGTAAACAGAGACTTTCCACATTGAGCCTGTATCCGGAAGTTCGTAAACAGTCCAGTCAGTTTCATTTGATGAATAATATGATACTTCATCATACCTGTAGCTGTCAGCGGCTTCATAACCGTCATGACAATAAAAAACATAATTTGTAATAGGCACGATATCACTGTCATCCTTAAAGAACGAATCATAGGTAAATGATGCCGCCGCAACTTCGTTTCCGTCTTTATCGGTCAGGTTTCCATTTGCAGAAGATGAAGAAAGATATGTCCAAGCAGCCATTTCATCAAATCTGGCATTAATAAATAATTCTGACTGATTTTTATTTAATCCGGCAATTTCTTCGTCGGTGAATTCAGCCTTTGATTCTGCTGCGGCAATGAAGTTTTCTTTGTCATATTCGCCGCAGTATTCAACTGCATACACTTCGTTCGTAAAACAGTTTCCGATAGTTCTGATGCATATTTTTACTCTTACATCTTCCCTGCCGATATCCTCGAAAGGACAGCAGAAAAGTGGTGTGACAAGCACATCATTTCTGATATATTCATCAAGTGAAATATCATATATCCTATAATTTTCGCTGTCAGAAGATACAGAAACGATTTTATCCGCTATTGAAGTATACAGCTTGCTGTATGGTTCTGTTTTAAGATCAGAAAATACATTTCTGGCAAAGCCGGATTTCGGCAGTATACCTATGCACAGCACCGCACAGGCAACTAAAGCTCCCCATTTTACCAGTTTCGGCATACTTCTTTTTCCCGTCACGTTCTCAAGGTCGGTAACGGTGAACTCGCTGTCGGAAAAATCCACATCTTCGGACATATATGCCTTTTCTGCTATCTTATCAAAGCAATCCACATTTTCAGAAAGCTCATTCATTTTGTTTTTCAGCAATTTTTCAAACTCAGGTTTTTCGATATAATCATTATTTTTCACCGTTCTCACCTGCCTTTTCCTGTAGAATGGACATTGCTTTTTTGTACCTTGATTTTACTGTAGTTTCCGGGCATTTCATTATTGCAGCTATCTCACGGAATGTCAGTTCGGCACAGCATTTCAGAACTACGATCTGTCTTTGCTTGTCATTCAGGTGCTTTAAAAGCTGATTTATATATATACTGTCCTCAACAGTCTGTTCAGCTTCGCCGTAGCTTTGTATCACTAAATTCATGACTTCTTTTTTATAACGGCGGCGAAACTCAAGTGCAACGTTGCGTGCTATTGTCAGAATGAAACCCTTGCCGTCACCACGGCGGGCAGAAAAATTCCTTGCCTGAGTAAGTCTGATGAACGTTTCAGCCACAGCATCCTCTGAAAGATGATAGTCTGCGGTAATACTGAAAGCCACAGCAAAAACACTGCTTTTGAACATAGCATACAGCTTTTCCAGACTTTCCTTTGATGCGGAACAGCTTATGATAAGTTCATTTACATCTGTAATTTCCTGCGAACTTTGCAGGTTATGTGTACTGTGTGAAAACGAAGCAGAAATCGTTCTGTCACCTCCGCTCAGATACTTCGGTTCGGCAATCATTGGTCTCACTCCTTTTTTCTCTGTAAAAACAGATCATTTTGAAAGCTTTCACAGATAAGTGATTTTCAAAGCCGAAAAAGACGAAAAAATCTGAAATATTTTTTATTTTTTAGTTAGTATATAATAACACAAATGTTTTGTCACCATCCGCATACAAAAAATGCCCTCCTGATAATGGCGGTACTCATATAGAAACTTTCTGCTTATTATTGAGGGAAACCCTTTTGAAAAAGGGTTTTCCCCGATAAATAGTAAAAACATCTATATAAGCACCGCCGTTAAGGGCATTTCTTGTTTTATTATTACTTTACAATATCAGCATCGTTGAACGGATCGCCGCATTCTGCACAGAACTTTGGCGGATTGAACGGATCAGCAGGCTGCCAGCCGCATTTGTCACAGATATATTTCGGAGCACCTGCCGGCTTAGGCTTTCCACATTCAGCACAGAACTTACCTTTATTAGTTGCACCGCATACGCAAGTCCAGCCGCTTGCATCGGCAGGCTTCGGCTTTCCGCACTCAGCACAGAACTTGCCTGTATTTGTCGCACCACAGCCGCATTTCCAGCTGTCTGCGCCATTCTGCTGAACTGCCTGTGCAGCATTTGCATTCTGCTGTGTGCCCATATTGAAAAGTCCCTGAGCGTTTATGCCGCCGTTCTGCTGTGCCATATTCATTCCCATAAAGCCCATTGCTGCACCATTTGCATTATTGGCAGCATTTGTCATTGCCTGAGCCTGAGCCTCTACAAGAGTAGCAGCAGCATTGTTCGGATTTGCGTTCCATATCCTGTCCTCAAACTGCTGTATGCGCTTTCTCTCATCATCAGAAATTGTAGCAGATCTGATGGAAACTGTTTCTATTTTGATGCCTCTCTTGGATTCCCAAAGCTCAACTACTTCTTCATGAATTGCAGTTTTTGCCTCGTTCTGTCTGAGAGGGAGTTCGTCATATCTTACACCTGAAGCAGATATCCTTGCAAATGCAGGCTGAATTGCATCAAGAAATTCGCCTCTGAGCTGTTCGTCAATCTGTGAACGTCTGAAGCAGTCCGGAACATTACCGCATACATTAACGTAGAACATGACAGGATCAGATATTCTGTATGAATAAATACCGTTGCAGCGAACGCCGACAGTGAAGTCTCTGCCTATCTCAGGATATATCACCTTGAACGGGATAGGATTCTGTGTGCCGAATTTATTGTCCATTATCTCCTTCATGTTAAAAAAGTAGACACGGGAATCATGACCTGAACTTCCGCCTCTCTTGAAACGGTCCCACATTTCCTTGAATGTATTTTTTACGCCGGCACCAAATGAACTTGAGAAAAATCCCGGAGTACCGCCGTCATATGTATAAACACCCGGAACAGTTGCTATTTCGATTACTATACCTTCCTCAACAAGGATGGCTGCCTGACCTTCAAAAACGACGATCTTGCTGCCTTCCGTAATAACATTTGCACTGCCCTTTTTATTTGAAGCAAACTTGTCTGATCTGTTTGTACCTTTTACAACAAGTACGTCATTCGGAATGGATTCGCATACATAATAGTCGTTCCATGTATCAGCAGTTGTTGAAGTAAATGATGAAATTGCTGCCTGTATAAGTCCCATAAAAATAACTCCTTTCGGGAATATTCCCTTTTAAATATCACTATGGCATAAAATACCATGAATATTATAACATAATTTTTTTAAAATTGCACTACTTTTTCAGCAATTTATTAATAAAAAGATATATTTTTATTTTTTAACAATTATTCCCAGTCTTTCCAGATATCAGGACAGTATCCGAGAGTTGCCTTTTTGCCGTTTCTGACAATGGGAGTTCTGATGACTTTCTGATTTTCAAGGATTTTTTCATCACGGTCTGATTCCGAAAGATAATTGAGCAGTGTAAGCAGTTCCTTGTCCTTACATTTATCGTCTATGAGATTTTCCGCACCGCCGAGAGCCTGACATACGCTTGTGAATTCTCCCTTGCTCATGCCCTTCTCCTTCATGTCTATCATCTGAAACTTAACTCCACGTTCCTTGAAATAGCGTTCAGCCTTTTTGGTATCAAAGCACTTCTTTGTGCCAAAAATCTGTATATTCATAATATGCCTCCGTTCATATCTTAAAACGAAAAAGCCTGCATTCAGCATTTTACTGCTAAACACAGGCTTTTATTCCGAAACGGACAGAGAGGGATTCGAACCCTCGATACGCTATTAACGTATACACGAGTTCCAGTCGTGCGCCTTAGACCAGCTCAGCCATCTGTCCATACTTGGTGCGAGTAATGGGACTTGAACCCATACGTCATGCAACACACGCCCCTCAAACGTGCCTGTCTGCCAATTCCAGCACACTCGCAAAGTACTTTAATATTATACACCGCAAAATCGCATTTGTCAATAGTCAGAAATATATTTTTACCTTTTAACTATAAATCGGATGTTTTTCTTGAATTTCATATTAAAATGTGGTATAATAAATGTACATCATCAAAACAATGCTGCCATAAAGGAGATGATTTGTAATGAAAATTAATAATGTCGGATACGACCACAGACATGACGCCGATTTCTACATCGAACGCCCCGAAGGAAGCGGCGACTATCTGCTTCTTCTGCTGAAAACAAGTGCCGTATTCATCATTGACGGAAATGAGATCACCGCTCCCGCCGGTTCTGCCTTCCTTTATCCCAAGGGCAGACCACAGGTATACAAATGCTCAAAAGGCTGTTTTTTTGAAAATGACTGGATACATTTTGATTTTGACACCGACAAGGAAAAAAATGAATTCCTTGCATATAATATTCCGTCGGAAGTACCGATAGTTCTTGACATACGTTTTCTTAGCTACTGTGTTAAATCCGTATCATATGAGCACTATGCTGATAATCCATGCAGCAAGGATACTATTGAATGTTTCATGAAACTTATCTTCATAAAGCTGTATGAACAGGTCCTTGATAAACATGAAGCCCCGTCGGATTTCAGATTTGATATGATATCGACTATACGCAGCAAAATATACAGCAAGCCGTATGAACAGCGCACAGTTGATATTGCCGCCCACGAAATCAGCATGAGCCGCTCCGCTTTCCAGAAGGCTTACAAAAAACAGTTCGGAGTTACATTTGTTGAGGACCTGAATAATAGCCGCATCGCCTATTCAGAAATGCTGCTCACCACCACTTCCCTGACTATTGAGGATATTGCGCTCATGAGCGGTTACAAAACCTATGTGCATTTTATACGGCGTTTTAAATACAAAAACAAAATAACTCCGTCAGAATATAGAAAATTAAACCAAAATGTTATCTAACAGACACAATATGTTATTGTATGATTCGTCAATTTCTGATACAATTACTATTGGAGCGGCTTTTTTTATTTTGCCGCTTAGAATTGTGATTTTATCACTGATTGAGAGGGAATTTTTATGAAAAAACGCACATTCAAACGTATTTCAGCAGCTCTTGCAGCCTGCACAGTCATGGCTTCTGCTATGCCTATGACTTCTGTTGTGACTGCTTCTGCTGCCGGCAATCTCATCAGCAACTCCGATTTTGAAAACGGTATCGCTGACTGGGGGATGTACAAGGAAAGCGGCGGTAAAGCTACTCTTGCTGCCGAGGACGGAAAACTTGCCATCCATGTTTCTGACGTGGGCAAGGTAAACTACGCTGTACAGGCTTATTATGACATCATTCCGCTTTACAAAAACGGTGTTTACAAATTCAAGTATGACATCTATTCAACAGAAGACCGCTATATCGAGGCTATGATCCAGCAGAACGGCGGCACATACCAGTCATATACATGGAAAGGTCTCGAACTTATTTCCGAGCCGCAGACAATTGAATACACCTTCACAATGAAGGAAGAAAGCGATATCATGGCTAAGCTCTGCTTCAACCTCGGTATCCAGACAAAACACGAAGGCGAAATGCCTGAACATACTATCTACATTGACAACGTTTCTCTTGAACTCATCGATGACTCAAACGTTAACTATGACGAAATGAAAGCTTATGAAGCTCCTATCAATGTTAACCAGGTAGGCTACAGAACAAATGCCGAGAAAAAAGCCGTTGTTCGTGGAAACGGTGCTGCTGATGAATTTGAGATCATTAACGCTGATACCAAAGAATCTGTATACAAGGGCAAACTCAGCGCTCCCGTTGAAAACAAGTCTGCTGACGAAACAAACCGTGTTGCTGATTTCTCTGACTTCAACAAGCCGGGTAAATACTACATAAAGTGCGGCACTCTTGACAATTCATATACTTTCGAGATCTCTGACAATGTTTATTCAAGCCTTCTCGATGACACTGTAAAGATGCTCTATTTACAGCGCTGCGGCGTGGAAGTCAAGGACAGCGACTTCGGTCACGCTGCCTGCCATAAAGATATGGCTACTCTCTACGGCACAAGCGATAAAATAGACGTTTCAGGCGGCTGGCACGATGCAGGCGACTACGGACGCTATGTTGTTCCGGGTGCAAAGACCATCGCTGACCTCCTCTATGCTTATGATACAAATCCACAGCTTTTCGGCGATTCTACAGGTATCCCTGAAAGCGGCAACAAAGTTCCTGATATCCTTGATGAAGCACGTTTTGAACTTGAATGGATGCTCAAAATGCAGGATTCTGACGGTGGCGTTCATCATAAGGTTTCATGCGCTACATTCCCGGGTTATGTTATGCCTACTGCTGAAGTCGGCGAACTTATCGTAACTCCTGTTTCTTCAACTGCTACTGCTGACTTCTGCGCATCAATGGCTCTTGCTTCTGAATTCTATAAGGAATTTGACAAGGATTTCGCTGCAAAATGTCTTGCTGCTGCTGAAAAGTCATGGGCTTACCTTGAAGCACACCCTGAATTCAACTTCAAGAATCCTGCAGACATCGTTACTGGTGACTACGGCGACCTCAGCGATAAGGACGAGCGTTACTGGGCTGCTGCTCAGATGTTCCGTGCTACAGGCGACGAAAAATACTCCAAGGCTCTTGAAGGCATGAAAACTTCACAGGGACTTGACTGGTCTACTGTCGGCGACTACGGCAATATTGCTATCCTTACTATGGACGACATCGACAAGGAATCTGCAATTTACAAGAACGCAAAGGAAGCTGTTATTTCACAGGCCGATGACCATGTTGCAAGTACTGCTAAAAATGCATATGACGTTACACTTTCCGAATTCAACTGGGGCAGCAATATGACAATTGCCAATGCAGGTATGATTCTCGGTACTGCATATAAGCTCACAGGTGACAGCAAATACATTAACTGCGCTGAATCACAGCTCAACTACCTCCTCGGCGTTAATCCGCTCGCAAAGTGCTTCGTTTCAGGCTACGGCACAGATTCTCCTCAGAATCCTCACCACAGACCTTCAATGGCTGTCGGCAAGGCTATGAAGGGTATGCTTGCAGGCGGTGTTAACCAGAACCTCGAAGACAGCGCTGCAAAGGCTTACTGCAAATATTCTCCAAGTGCAAAATGCTATGTAGATAATTCAGAAAGCTACTCAACAAACGAGATCACAATTTACTGGAACTCACCTCTCACCTGCCTCCTTTCACTTACAAAAGTTGAAAAGAAAGCTGAAAATCCTGAGGGTACAACAACTACTACATCATCAACTACCACATCAACTGAAACTACATCTGCAACAACATCATCAACTATTGCTGATCCTGATATCGTTTACGGCGATTCCAACTGTGACGGAACTATCAACATGGCTGACGTTGTTCTTATCATGCAGTCGATCGCAAACCAGCCTGAATACGGTCTTAACGGTTCTAATCCAACTCATATCACTGAAAAGGGCTTAAAGAATGCTGACGTATATGAAAACGGCAGCGGTGTTACAAACTCAGATGCCCTTTCTATCCAGAAGTACCTCCTCGAACTCATAAAGACACTCCCTGAGTCTGCTTCTGCTAAATAATCAGTATCGTTATCTGCAAAAATACCCTTTCTGCAAATCAATACAGAAAGGGTATTTTTTATTTACTTTGTTTCAGGCGGAGATTTCACCGCTTTTTCTGATATGAGAAAGTCATACGGCTTATCAAGATTTTCAGGCATCAGAGTATATACATCCCCCTCGCCTGCGGCATTATTTACCATGTATTCCAGATATACCATGTTCTTGGCTATATACAAAAAATTATCATAATTATCATCAAGCACATTTTTCAGATCACTTTGCTTATCAGTAATATTTATCGGTGTACAGAACTGCTGATTAGCAAGCTTTTCACGCACCTCAATTATCGAAAGCGGTGTCTCATTTTCATCTATCCAGTACATATCATTCGTTATATCAAGCATTATCCACTTATTCAGCTTGCTGTCCCATATCTCATTCACCACATGACAGTCAGTATCATACTTGGATATCGGCATCAGCCATACTTTTCGTGAATATATTTCAAGTGCAAGACACATTTCATTTAAAATCTGCGCTTTTGCCCTGCAATTTATGCCATGTTCACGATCATCAAGAGCATAATCAAGCAGAAAAAGCGAATCCATCTGTTCAGCATTCAGATCAGAATTGCTTTCGTGACGCAATCTTTCAGAAAATTCATGCATGAGATTTACTGCCTGACTGAATTCACTTCCGCCGCCTGCAATTGATTTCAGATCATACTTTCTCAGAAGATTACCGCTGTTGGCATGGTCAAAATCATACTGTATTTCTATATCTTCACCGTCACGGAACCGGAGGTTTGCTTCAATTACGCCGCTCTCCATGATGTATATTTCGCTTGTATCCTGCAAATATGAGGTGTAATTCTCATAAAAGAAAATACAGTAAAAATTAACACACAAACTGAAAATAAACAGCGCCAGCAATATGAGCATACCGATTTTTGATTTTTTGTTATCCATGTCATCACCTCACTGATTTTCTCTGTACTAATTATACTATATTCTCTTTAAAATGTCAACAAAAAAGTCACTTCTAAACAATGGTCAGAAGTGACTTTTTAAGAGTATCTCTAAAAACCTGATTTATCTCTTTACAAAATATTCCTCATACCACACAAGGAAGGTATATATTGTCCATACCTTGCGCCAGTTGTCGGAATTTCCGCCGATATATTCATCAAATATCGCCTTTATCTCATCAATGTTGAAAAACTGTGCTGCCATTTCACTGCTGAATTTTGCCCTTACGTCTGCGTTATATCGCTCATCAGCAAGCCATATTCTTATCGGAACGATAAATCCGAGCTTCTTGCGGAATGCTATCTCCTCCGGAAGAACCTTTGATGCGGCTGTTCTGAATGCGACCTTGTTCGTTTCCTCGTTGACCTTATATTTTGACGGCATTCTTGAGGCAATGTCAAATATTCTGCGGTCTGTCAGCGGCATTCTTATCTCAAGTCCGCAGGCTGTGCTCATCTTGTCTACATTGAGGTAAATATCGCCCTCAAGCCATATCTGTATATCAACATCCGACATCTTTGACAGCGGATCAAGTCCCTCTGTTTCGTCATAGATGTACTTCACAAGATTTATCGGGAGAACATCAGGATCATAGCTTTTCAGTATCCTCTGTTTCTCCTCCTCCTTCATGATGTTGGTGTTGCCCACATAGAAGGTTTTCAGATTCTCACCATAGCGCTCTGCATTGCGGTACATATTATAGCCGCCGAAAAATTCATCTGCGCCCTCTCCTGAATAGCAGAGCTTGGTATGTTCGGCAGTCGCTTTGCAGGCAAGCGCAAATGCAATTGCAGATGCATCTCCCAAAGGCTGTTCCATGTTGTACATTACATATGGAACAATGTCAAAGTATTCCTGCGGTGTAATGAGACAGCGATTATTTTCACGTCCGAGAATATCTGCTGTCTTCTTTGCAAGACCTGATTCATCAAACCGCTCATCATCATAGCCGCATGAATCTGTAACCTTTACATCTGACATTGCAAGCACATATGATGAATCTACGCCGCCCGAAAGGAATGACTCGGCAGTTTCGCCGTCCTCCTTGACTTCGGGCATGATCTTTTTGATAGTCTCATGTATCTCGTCAGCCCATTCGTCAACAGACTTGCTGTCATCTGCATTAAAGGTCGGTGTCCAGTAACGCTCAACAGTAAGCTTTCCGCCGCTGAATTCAAGCCAGTGTCCCGGCATAAGCTTCTTTACGCCCTTGAAGAATGTATCCTCGCCTGCAACATAGGTAAGTGTCATGTATATCTGAAGCATATCCACATTCAGTTCCTTGACAAAGCCTTCCTGACCAATAATGCTGTCTATCTTTGTGCCGAAAAGCAGTCTGTTGTCAGCAGTTACATAGTAGTAAAACGGCTTTGTGCCGAAATGATCACGCAGACAGAAGTATTTGTCATTATCACTGTCATACAGACCGAATGCAAACATTCCGTATAAATGGTCTGCCATATCGTGTCCCCATTTTTCATAGGCTTTCACGATTATTTCCTTTTCACGCTCATCACGTCCGAGTGCTGTATCAATCCCAAGTTCACTGCAAAGTTCTCTCCAGTTGCGGATATGACCTCTGTAATCACGTATCTCAGTCATTGCTGTTCACCTCATAATTTATTTTGCTGTACAGTTATTATATGCACATTCTCTCCATTTTAGGAGAACACCGCACAAAACGTGGTGCTAATTCAAAAATTCGTTTTTTTATTGAGGGAAAACCTTTTGAAAAAGGTTTACCCCGATAAAAAGCAGAATTTCTGTATCAGTACCGACTGAAATGTGCGGTGGATATTATTTTGCCATTCCTGATTTTTTGAATGAAAATTTATTTTCTGTTCCGCTGAGAAGTCGCTGTATGTTTGAACGATGCATGAATATGATAATTGCCGCCATCGGAAGTGACAATAACATATAAAGTGCGCTTCGTCCAAGACCGTATCCGTCAACGATAAGCGACATCAGAAATGTTGCTATCGGACAGAATGAAGTTGCTATTATTGAGCCGAGCGAAACATATTTTGTTATTGCAAGGATAACTATGAATATCGAAAGCAGTGCGCAGAATACCTTCGGATCAACGATAATAAATATCGAAACGCCCACAAGTACGCCCTTGCCGCCCTTGAATCCGTAGTACACAGGGAAAATATGTCCGAGTATCGCAAAAAATCCTGTGATATAGCCAATATAATGCGTATCATTGTCAGGAACAAGACCTGCACCGATCGCACCGCATATAGCCCTTGCAAGCGCAACTGCGATAACGCCTTTGAGAAGATCTCCGGCAAGAGTTATCGCCGCACATTTTTTGCCTGCGCACCTGAAAGTATTCGTAAGTCCTGCATTGCGGCTTCCGAGTGTGCGGATATCCTTGCCAAGAAAGAATTTGACGACAGGTATCGATGAATTTATACTGCCGAGAAGGTAGCCGATAGCTGCCGCAAGAAAAAGTGAAAGAGCAATTTTCATTTATCGCTTCCCCCTCTCTCTCTCACTATAAAGCGTACAGGCGTTCCTTCAAGTCCAAAAGTGGAACGTATCTGATTTTCAATATATCGCCTGTATGAGAAATGGAAAAGATCTGCCCTGTTTACAAATATTACAAACGTAGGCGGCTTTGTTGAAGGCTGTGTCATATAGTATATCTTCAGTCTCCTGCCCTTATCAGACGGCGGCTGCACCCTTGTTGTGGCATATGCAAGCACATCATTCAGCATACCTGTTGAAATTCTCATGCTGTTCTGCTCATAAGTATACTTGATAAGCTCATACAGCTTATTGATGCGCTGTCCTGTCTTAGCCGAGATGAAAACAAACGGAACATATGACATAAAGCTGAAATCATTTTCAAGCTTTGTGCGAAATTCCTGCATTGTCTTGTCATCTTTTTCAACTAAGTCCCATTTATTTACTGCTACGACACAGGCTTTGCCCTGTTCATGAGCATATCCTGCAACCTTTGAATCCTGTTCTGTAAAGCCCTCAGCGGCATCCAGCATGATAACACATACATCAGCCCTGTCAACAGCCATATAGGCTCTCAGGACACTGTAATGTTCAATTTTCTCAGTGACCTTCGACTTCTTTCTGATGCCTGCGGTATCAATGAACACAAACTTGCCGTATTCATTTTCAACCACTGAGTCCGTAGAATCACGGGTTGTTCCTGCAATATCAGAAACTATAGCCCTTTCCTCGCCCGAAATTTTATTTATAAGTGAGGATTTGCCTGCATTCGGCTTGCCTATGACAGCAACCTTGATGTAATCCTCATCATACTGCTTTTCCTCGCCGTCAGGAAGATACTCAAAAACCTTGTCAAGCATATCGCCTGTACCGTGACCGTGAACTGACGATATCGGGAACGGATCACCGAGACCAAGATTATAGAACTCATACAGTTCAAGCGGAGGTTCACCAAGATTATCAACCTTGTTTACTGCAAGAATTATTGGCTTGCCGCTTTTCAGAAGCATCTGTGCAACGGCATAGTCATCAGCAGTAACACCGCAGCGTATATCCGTAACAAAAACGATAACATCTGCTTTTTCAATGGCAAGCTCAGACTGCCGTCTCATCTGTGCAAGAATAACATCATCGCTGTCAGGCTCGATACCGCCTGTATCAACTACCATGAATTCCCTGTTGCGCCACTCGCACTTTGAATAGATACGGTCACGGGTAACACCCGGAGTGTCCTCAACAATGGAAAGACGCTGTCCGATAAGCTTGTTGAACAGCGTGGATTTGCCGACATTCGGTCTGCCCACAACTGCAACTATTGGAATTGACATTTCCGCCACTCCTTTCATTCAGATTTATATGGCTCATAATGCCATTATTGCGTCAAGAAGCTCATAACCGTCATTTGCGGAGGCTCTGACTTTTACTCCAAGCTCATTTTCAACATCTGATACTGTCATATCATCAAGAAAAACATCCGAGCCGCTTCTCAGCATAGACTGTGAAATAAGCAGTTCATCACCGAGTTTTTCGTGTTTAAGCTGAGCAATAAGGTCACGGGCTGTTATAAGTCCCGCAACTGTTATGGATTCGCCGAAAAAGTCATTGCGTATGCGATATACGTCACATTTCAGTTTGGGAAATTTATCCTCAGCCTTTTTTGCAAGCCCGCACAGGGTATTGTATGCAGAATATCCCGTAGCAATAGAAACGTGCCGCTTTCCGCCTTCCCATTCGGCAGAATCAAGTGCATTTTCAAATTCATATATCAGAGAACGGAGCATTCCTACACCGTTTTCATACTGTGAAAAGTCCTCATATTCCTCATATGACGGCAGTTCACGCTCTGCGATAAGGTAAAATTCATCAGACGGAAAAACCGTCCTTGTGCCGAATTTTTCCAGAAATTCACGCTGAAACTCCTCAATGATATCAAGAGTTTCTGCGGCTCTTTCCTTAGTGAAGCTTTTCAGCGGATACAATCCCTCACGGAATTTTGTAAGTCCCACAGGAACAACTGCCATGCTGGTAATATTCGGCATAAGTTCTCCGAGATCACTCAGCGAACGGCGAAGTTCATCTCCGTCATTCAGATCGGGACAGCAAACTATCTGACAGTTCAGCTTTATGCCGTTTTCTGCAAGCTGACGGATATATTTCAGCTTTTCGCCTGCAAAGCGATTGTGCATCATCTTCACACGCAGTTCAGGGTTCGTAGTATGAACCGAAACATTAATGTTCAGCTTCATCTGAATTATCCTGTCGATATCCGACTGCTCAAGATTTGTCAGCGTGACATAGTTGCCCTGCAAAAACGAAAGACGTGCATCATCATCCTTGAAATAGAGCGTTTCACGCATACCCGGCGGCATCTGGTCAATAAAGCAGAATACGCACTTGTTCGTGCAGGACTGCTTTTTGTCCATGAGAAACGTTTCAAATTCAAGTCCGAGATCATCATATTCATCTTTTTCAGCTGTAAACGTCATTTCCACGCCGTCACGCACAATTGCAAGCTCAACTGAAGTTTCTGCGGCATAATACATATAATCAAGAACATCTCTGACATCATGCCCGTTGATACTTCCGAGGATATCCCCCGCTTTTACGCCGCAAACATCCGCAGGAGAATGCGGTGTCACACTTTGTATCCTAACCATAATTCGCTCCATTAAGTCAAAAAGGAGAGAAGAATCACTCTCCTCTCCTTCTCATTCATGCATTAGCCGATTATTCAGCGTCAACTTTAATAACCTCAACGCCCTTATAGAAACCACAGTTCTTGCAAACCTTGTGT
Source organism: Ruminococcus sp. (assembly GCA_045641105.1). Taxonomy (GTDB): domain Bacteria; phylum Bacillota; class Clostridia; order Oscillospirales; family Ruminococcaceae; genus Ruminococcus. The sequence continues at coordinate 47,770 of JAZUGG010000110.1, forward strand.
GGAGCCTTAATTGCACCACAGTTATCACACTTGGACATTGCAGGTACTTCAAGCTTCCAAACAGCAGAACGTCTCTTGTCACGTCTTGCCTTTGAAGTTTTTCTCTTTGGTACAGCCATTCTGGCACCTCCTTATCAGACAGAGCTTCACAGCTCAGTTATTCAGACAATTGCATTGTGATTCATTAAGGTCACAGCCGCATACCATACATAAACCTTTGCAGTCATCCCTGCAGAGAATTTTTGTAGGAAGCTGGAGCAGTAAATCCGTCACTGCAATATCATTCAATTCAATGCTCTCACCTTCTGCAACGATATAATCATCATTATCGCCGCTGATGGAAGGAACAACAATATGCTCAAAGCCGAAGCTGTATCCCTTTTCAAAAGGAACAAGACATCTGTCGCAGGTCAGCGACAAAGTGAAATCAACGGAATATTTAAGATAAACGACACCTGCACGGTTATATATCCTGCCTTTGACATCAACCGGTGACGCAAAAGAACAGCTGCGAATATCAGAAAGTTCGTCCTCAGTAACTGAGTATGCGAAATCCTTTGATTCTCCGACAATATTAAAAATCTGCTTTAAATTTACTTTCATATTAAAATCCTTCAGAGCACCACAAAATAAATTATACACCAAACAAGACAAGTTGTCAATAGTTCAGTGAAAATTTTTCAAAAAGTTCCTTTCCCGACAACGGATATCGGGAAAGGAGCCTGAATCTTACTTGATAAACTGCTTTACGTTTGCAGGAAGTTCCTCTGAATCAGCAGAAACTGTGAAAACGATAGTAGCTTCCTCGCCTGTGAGCTTGTCAAGCTTTTCAAGGAGACAGCCGAATGCTTCTAAATCGTGACCGCCTATCTTGAGGATACCATCAACGAAAATGTCCTTGATATCATAGTTACCTGCGAGCATACCTGCAACAAAGCCATAGAATGCATCATAGCCCTCAATTGCAAAGCTTTCTGTATCGCACCATCTTACTCTGAAGCTGATAGAACGTCTGATATTGTCGCCTTTTTCGATGCATACGAGATTGCCGTTTGTAGATTTTACAGCATCATTGATCTGGTCAATGAGTATCTTTGTTTTTCCTGTTCCCTTTTTACCTGTAATAAGTTTAATCATAATTTACTCCTTCCATGCCCGTACAGGCATTTGTGACGTATTTTAGTAATATAGTTTAAGTTGGCATCAGCCAAGCTTAGCCTCAAGTGCAGCCTTTGCGCCTTCATAACCCGGTTTGCCGAGAAGTGCGAACATATTTGACTTATAGCTTTCAACACCGGGCTGGTTGAACGGATTTACTCCGAGAACATAGCCTGAAATAGCGCAGGCTTTTTCAAAGAAGTAGATCATATAGCCGACATTTTCCTCTGTTGTATCATCAAGTTCGATGATGATATTCGGTACGCCGCCCTCTGTGTGTGCGAGAACCGTTCCCTCAAAAGCCTTTCTGTTTACAACAGACATATTCTGGTTTGTGAGGAAGTTGAGTCCGTCAAGATTTTCAGCATCTGCTTCAAGGAAAAGATCCTTCTTTGGTGTCTTGATATCAACAACGGTCTCGAACATGATTCTTGCGCCGTCCTGAATGTACTGTCCCATTGAGTGAAGGTCAGTTGAGAATACTGCTGCTGACGGGAAAATGCCCTTGTTGTCCTTGCCTTCGCTCTCGCCGAAAAGCTGCTTGTACCATTCGGACATCATAACAAAGCTTGGATCATAGGAAACGAGCATTTCAACAGACTTGCCCTTTCTGTAAAGGATATTTCTGAGTGCAGCGTACTTATAGCAGTCGTTGCTGTCAAAATCAGCGCAGAAATCCTTCTGTGCCTTTGCTGCGCCCTTCATGAGTGCATCGATGTCGCAGCCTGCAACAGCTATAGGAAGAAGTCCAACAGCAGTAAGAACAGAGAAACGTCCTCCTACGTCATCAGGAATTACGAATGTTTCATAGCCTTCTGCATCTGAAAGGTTCTTGAGTGTTCCTCTTGCCTTGTCAGTTGTGGCAAAAATTCTGTTCTTTGCCTCCTCCTTGCCGTATTTGTCCTCTACCATCTTCTTGAAGATGCGGAATGCAAGTGCAGGCTCTGTAGTTGTACCTGACTTTGAAATGACGTTGACAGAAAAATCCTTGCCTTCGCAGAGAGAGATGATCTCGTTGAGGTATGTAGGATTGATGCTGTTTCCGACATAATAGATGTCAGGAGTATCTTTCTTCATGTTGTTGTAAAGCGGCGATTTGAGAAGCTCGATAGCAGCTCTTGCGCCGAGGTATGAACCACCTATGCCTATAACGATGAGGATATCGGAATTCTTCTTGATTCTCTCGGCAGCAGCCTTGATCCTTGCGAATTCGTCCTTGTCATAAGCTGTGGGAAGATCTACCCAACCTAAGAAATCATTTCCAAGACCGGTCTTGCTGTGAAGCGAAGCTGCAGCGGCTTCAACCTGTGCCTTGATGCCTGTGAGCTCGTCAGCATTGACATAGTCTTTCAAATACTTTGTGTTGAGTTTTAATGACATTAAAAATTACCTCCAGATATGTACGATTGACCATACAAATATAAATTACCATCTTTATAATACTATATTTTTAAGATTATTGCAAGTACATATGGAACAAATTCTCAACATTTGTTCATTCAGGATAGTTTCAACATTATTTTTCTGCTAATTTATCCAACATTTTCAACACAATATACTTCAAAGAAAGCTTTTTGACATTAGATTTAACAATTATTGGTGACTCATAAATCAAAGTATCACCAACATAGAACGCAGCCGTGCCAACCCGTTGTCCACGTACGACAGGGGCATCTGCATATTCAGGCAGTACAACTGCCGTTTTCACTCTTTTTTCACTTTTTGGAACAGCAAAGCGCCACTGACTTTCAATGGCAAGTTCAGCAGCCGTCTCCTCCCCATTCCTTATTCTTAGCGGTTTCAGCATTTCATCAGGAAACATTGTCGGGATAACGCAATAATCCCTGCATCCTTTTTTCAGCATTTTTTTGGCAGTTCCGAACGACTCATCCTCATCAGAAGCGCCAAGCACGACTGCAATGCAGGTAATATCACCGCCGTAATTTCCGCCCTCGGCAATACAGTATCCCGTTTTGTCCGAATGTGATGCCTTGAAACCTATATGCGGCTCAAAAGTGCGTGACAGCGTGTTCTCGTTCACAAGCTCGGTTTTTCCGCCTTTGACAAATTCACGCCATGTGCAGAAATAAGGACGAAGAAACTCATATTTTGTAAGCTGGCAGCAGATGACTGCAATATCATGCGCCGTGGTATAGCTGTTTTCGTCAGGATATCCATAAGGCGAAAAGAAAGCTGTATCACGCAGACCAAGGTCAAATACTTCTGAATTCATACGCTTGACGAAATCCGCAATATTCCCCTCGGAAGCCTCGGCAAGCACAGCCGCCGCATCATTGGCATTTCCGATTATCACGCTTTTAAGAAGCTCGTCAGCTGTGATCCTGTCGCCGCTTTCAAGCCAGATAACAGAACCTTTCATTCCTGAAACGGTATCGGAAGCCGTAAATTCATCATCAGGAGAAAATCTTCCTGTTTCAATGTCCTCGGCTATAATCAGTATTGTCATCAGCTTTGACATATAGCCCGCATTCATGCGGATATTCTCATTTTTACCGTCAAGCACGGTTTGTGTATCTGCTTCCATAAGCACATAAGCTGTTTCAGGCTTGTGAGCATCTGCAATGCCTGCACCCGATAAAAAAAACAATGCCGCAAGCATCACCGCAGCTAAGATTTTCATTTCTACCACCTCGTTTCAATTATACTGAAACGCAGACAGAAATATGCAGAATGAGCGGTTTTTACGCCGCCCATTCCGAAAATCACGCTTATCAGCCCTCAGATACAGTGATGATAAATCCGCTCTCACTGTTTCCTGAAGTGCTGCAGCTTCCTGAGCTTGGCACAAATGCTATTGTACTCTCTCCCGTTGATTCCACGCCAAATACCTTATAATCCACCGCATTATATGTGAAAGCAAGCGGATCTTCGGCTGTGTATGCCGAAATAAACGGCAGGTATTCTTCGAGACTGAGCTGCTTATCATGCATCAAAGCAGAGTGTGCTTTTCCCACAAATCTTAAATGCCACGGGCAATAGCTGTGACCTGTTGAACCGTCTTTGCCCTGTGGGAATCTTAAAATATATCCATATTTCCAGCAGTTCTCGATTATCCAGCTTTCTTCGTCGTTGCCGTCAAAGGCTATCGTATCTCCGTAAGCTTTAAGTGCAAGATCCACTGTTGTTCCGAGCTGTGATTCAGGAAAATTTTCAGGACAGCATGAACCCTCACCTGCGAAGGTATCTGTCGTTCCGTAGACAACAAAATCCGAAAGACCTGTTGCCTCGTTATAATCCTCCATCAGCCTGTTCAACGCTTCCGCTGCGTCTTTCTGGAGCATAATGGACTCGGAATTCAATGAATAATATTCGTTTTTCTTGCTGAGCAGACTTACCATTTCATCTGTAAATCCGGATTTTACAGGATGTGAGGCATCGTGAAGCGTCAGCATTCCCTCGGTTATCGTTGATTCCGGAAGAATTATCTGGAACTGCCCGATATTTTCAGCTGCGGCAGAATTCTGGTCTGCGCCGCTGCCGAGAGATAAGGCTATTTCTGTTGAAGGCTCGGGAATGTATGGTGCATCGACAGTTCTGAAGCTGCCGCTTACAACCAGATTCTGGTACTCATCGTCAGACATCTCACGCCTGAAATGATCAGCACCGAACGTAACCAATAAAATAATCACGGCTGCACCGCAGATACGGCTCAGTCTTGGCTTATAATTACTCGTTTTGCCAGCCATTACCCTTCCTCCGATTTTTGTTCTACGTTTTGCAGCCTCATGGACTGCATTTTCTTATTTTTTTCGCTTAACCGTGTGATCGTGAGGAATCATATGGATCTCCGCCCACACACAATACGCTGTATGCAGAAAGAGTATCATACACTATATTCCACTTCGTTGTACTTCCGCAGAATACCAGTATATATGTTTGTCCGCCGATTTCCGCAAAGGTTTCCAGACAGTTTCCGGCTTTTTCGGTATATCCCGTTTTTCCGCCCATTATCCTGACACCGGGCATTTCATCGCCGTACATTCTGCTGAACAGGGTGCTTTTGAATGAAAGTCCTTCAGGATGCTGTTCTGTCTTTTTTACCTTGTAGTCCTCAGTGGAAAGAATTTTCCGGCACGTTTCATTGCCGACGGCATATTTCAGTATCATAGCCATGTCTTCGGCTGTACTGTAGTGATCACTATCGTGAAGTCCCACAACGTTGGTGAAATGGGTTGCGTATAATCCCATTTCCCTGCCCTTTTCGTTCATGAGTGCGACGAATTTATCTTCACTGCCTGCGACATATTCCGCCACTGCCAATGCTGCGTCCGCACCAGAGGGTAGGATCATGCCGTATAAAAGGTCCTTGACCGAAGCTGTCTCTCCGGGAAGGAAACCTGCAAGTGAAGCGCCCTGCTCAACGTAAGGGGTGACCATGTCGTCAGTTATCAGTACCTTATCTTGCAGATCCTCAATATTTTCCACAGCTACTATGAGCGTCATCACCTTTGTCAGTGATGCAGGATACATACGCATCCTGTAGTCCTTGGCAGCTATGATGCTGTTTTCATCAGCGTTTATGAGAACTGCATTCTTAACATCGTATTCTTCTCCGAACACGACAGTATTCTTGTTTTTTTCAGGATAAATCAGGGCAGGCATTGTTTCAGGCTGCATCTGTGTCTTTTCAGTCACAGCAGCTGATGCGGTCTGCTCTGCCGAGGCAACTGACGTTTCCGCAGCACCTACAGTATTCAGTGCTGTGTCTGCTCTGTCGTTTCCGATCTGTCCGAAACCGTTCAGAGCAATCCCGTAAACGATAAGAACAACAAGCATAGCCGCTGCACCTGCACGAAGCAGTCTGAAAGGCAGCACTTTCTTTTCTTTCTTATCCATTCTGCACCTCGTAAAATATCCATGCATTAGTAAAGCGCCGACCGACAAAATGCTGTCTGAACGTCAACGCTATATATATTATAAGGCATGATTCACCAAAAGTCAACAGAAAAAAATTAATTTTTCGATTGTATTGATATATTTTACAAACAAATGGCGATATAAGCGGATAAAAAGGTAATCTTTCAAATCATCAGCAATTAATGAATATTTATTCGTATAATAGTGTATAATGAATGAACATAAATTTGTATACATAAAGTAATTATACTGTTTGTAATAGTGAATCATTCCTTGATATATAGGTGATTTTCGCCTTTAGCCTGCTATTCCAAGTGATTTTATCCGACATATTCGTACAATTTTTATATTCACATCATTTTATGCTATGAATAAATAAAAAAATCAGGTGCGAAATTAATATTTCGCACCTGAAAAATTGTACAAATCTATCAAATTGAATTTTGCCGTACTTTGAAGTCAGATCTCAGCATCAATAGTTTTTTCAAGTTCAAAAGAATAAAGCAATGCCTGTTTGACACGTTTTTTCATTGTAAGTTCAATAGCAGATTTATAAAGGCTGAGCTGTGCCCTGTATTTTTCACGCAGTCTGTTTTCAGAAATCCCCCTGTCAGACTTATAGTCAACAAGCACGATCTCGCCGTCCTCCTCAAACATCAGATCGGCAATGCCCTTTATCATACCGTCGGAACTTTTCAGAACATCAAAAAGTTCATTGTCAATTTTAAGCTGGGAAAGCGCAACCATAAACTTCTTCTCACGCCATACCTTGTCCCCTGCCGCTTTGATACGGCGGAAAAGGTCACTTTCAAAAAAAGCCGATGCCTTATCCACATCAATTGCTTCTGCCTGAGCATAAGTTATATATCCATTTTCCGCCGCATCCGCAATTTCAGCCTTTATATCAGCAATAGCCCTTTCAAAATTGCAGTACTGGAAAAATGTATGAACTGCAGTTCCTCGTTCAGCACCCGTAAGCTTTTCTTCTCCTGATTTAAAACGTGGACGTTTCAGCCTGTAATCAATTATCTCATCTTCTTTTTTCAGCTTTGTGATTATTTGCGTAACACTCAGTTTGGCAGGCATATCCGAAAGGCTTCTGTCATAATCATCATTTATTATATCCTCAAGTTCATCACACAGCTTCATATCAGGATTTTTCTCAGCCGTTTCACTTTCAAGCATAAACTCCAGCTCAGAAATATTATCCGCCGCAGTCCATTCAAAAAGAACATCGTCATATTCAGCCTTCGGGAACTGTATTATATCATCAGCAATGCCAAGCTTTTCCGCTATTTCAGGAAATTCAGCGTGCTTCATCAGCGCAGTCCATATCCAGTCTGCATAGCATTTTGCCTCGGAAACTATTTCTTCGGTACTGTTGTTGTTCACAATACAGTTTTCAGTCATTCCGCATACCTTTTTCAGCGTTTTCTCTCCGCATTTCAAATTGATGAAAAGCTTCTGCTTCGCTCTTGTAAGACCAACATAGAACAAACGCATCTCCTCGGAACGGATATCATTTTTCTCCTTTTCTTCAAGAATAACCTGTTGAAAAGTCCTGTATTTACGATATATTTTCGGATCATAAAGAATATAGCCTATCTCGCCGTCATCGGCACATTTTACTATCTCTGTGTCAAACCTGAATTCAACCGAAGTTTCAGCTATGAACACAAACGGAAATTCCAGACCTTTTGAACTGTGGATAGTCTGCACCGAAACATAATCGCCCGAAGCCGCAGAAATTTTTCCCTGTGTATAGTCGCCGTTTTCCATTACCCTGTCAAGATGTCGCAGAAATCCGTTAAGACCTCCAGAACCTTCAAACGAAACTGAGCTTTCATAATTTGCGGCATACTGGATAAGTGCCCTGAGATTTGCTTTTTTCTTTTCGCCGTCGCTGTAAAGCTGCATGACAGAGATAAAATCCGTTGTATCATAAATAGAACTGATAAGCTCGCCTATTGTCATCGTTACCGAATCAAGACGGAACGAACTCAGTGAATCAAGCATCTCCCTGCACCTTTCACGCAGAAACATATCAGGACATTCAGGGAATCCTCCGTCTGCAAGTTCACGCATAACAGAATAGATCGGGCGCTCTTTGTCAAGAGACTTTATATATGCAAGTTCATTCATGGCAAACATATACATCGGCGATGTCATGACCGCCGCCATTGAAATATCAAGCAGAGGATTGTTGATTATCCTCAGCAGATCAATAAGGACAGCAATTTCCCTCGATTTCAGATAGCCGCTTTCTTCCCTGCCCTTAACGGGTATGCCGAGTTTTGTAAGCTGTTCCGCATATATGTTGATAAACTTGTTCGTGCGGACAAGTATACTGAAATCAGACGGTCGGCACGGTCTTGATGTACCGTCGTTTTCCGTGACCATTTCGCCGTTTCTGAGCATACCGGCAATTTTCTGAGCAGTATATACTGCTTCACGGCTGACTTTTTTATCGGCTGTCTTTTCTTCATCATCCGATGCATCTTCCATAATGAAATTTATCGATGAAAGGCATTTCCGACTGTCAGTACCGTCATAATATTCAGCACCGTAATACAGCTTTTCGTTGTCATCATATTCAATTCCGCCCGTCTTTTCACTCATTATCTCAGAAAAAACATAGTTTATAAAATCGATGACATTTCTTGTGCTTCGGTAGTTTCTGTTCAGGAAAATGGCTTTGTTCCGTGCATTGCTGTTCTCATCATAAGGCTCTGAACTTTTCAGCGTATCAAGAAAATTTTTCGGATTTGCAAGTCGGAAACTGTAAATTGACTGCTTTACATCACCGACAAGAAAAACATTGTCTCCGTAAAGCGGTCTGCCGTCATCTGAAAGATGATAATTTTTAGACAAAAGCTTGAAAATGATATCCTGTTTATTGTTGGAATCCTGATACTCGTCTATCATGATGATATCGTAAAAATCAGCCATTTTCTCAGCCGTTTCAGACTGTATTATCCGTCCGTTTTCGTCAGTATCCGCAAGCAGTTCGATCGCCAGTCTTTCGCCGTCATCAAAACTCAGCGCATTCTTTTCACATTTCATCTCCCAGATGATCTCCTGATACTTTCTGACAACTTCTGCAAGAATCTTTGTTGTTCTGCCTGATTCACGGAAGTCACTTTCAACAGATCTCATGCTGTCTGCGGCTTTTGCAGCAAGCTTCTTTATTCGTTCACGTTTTTTCTTGTTGACCTCACGCAGTCTTTTGTCATGTTCCGCTTTGCCTGCCAGAACAAACGAATCGAAACTGCATAGATTTTCGTTTTCGGTTTCATCCGGAAGTCTGCCTGAACGAAGAATACTCAGATAATCTGAAATTTTGTCATAGTCGCTGACAGCCTGCGCAAATGCTTTTTCAGCCGCTTTTGATGACATATCGGCATAAACTCTGCTTATCATAGCTATATTCTCGTTGGCTGTCCGTTCCGCCTTTTCAAGAATTTCCGTCACAGATGAAATAAGTCTGCTGTAATATATTGATTCCGTGAATTCTTTTTCATACTCGCAAACGGCTGTATCAAGCCATTTCTCCCTCATGGCTACCGAAGCGAGAAAATTGTCCGTAAGCGTTATTGCCTCAATCAGACGCTTTTCGTCTTTTATGCAGAAACGGTCATAAAGATATGATATCTTCTCATAGTCATTCTCGCTGTAATAGTTCAGAAGCCTGTCCATAGCCTGCGCCTTCAGAACCTTGCTGTCCATTTCGTCAAGCACGCCAAATCCCGATGTTATGCCGTTGTCAGAGATATTATCCCTTATCAGGTCAAAACAAAATGAATTTATCGTGGATATCTTTGCGCTCTGGAGAAGTGTCTGCTGACGGAGAAGATGCGGATCTGCACCTTTCTCGTTGATGAGTTTCCTCAGCTTTGAATCAAGTCTGCTTTTCAGTTCAGATGCGGCATCATTCGTAAAAGTTACGACAACTATCCTGTCTGCACGTACTCCCGACTGCGGATCAGCTATCAGTTTTACAAGTCTTTCCGTCAGTACGGCTGTTTTTCCGCTTCCTGCCGCCGCTGATACGATAACTGACGAATTTCTTGCATATATTGCCTGTTCCTGTTGTTCGTTCCAGCCCATCATTCTTCCTCCGTTTCCTCAGTTTTCATGGCGAGTATCTCATTCGCCTCGGCAAGTCTTTCTGTATCAGGCTGTCTGTAACGCTCATTCTGTGAATTATCGCATATATTGACATATCCGCAGTATCCGCACGGCAGATTTTTGTTGAGCATAAGCGGTTCAGCCTCGGCATTTCCGCTGTAAAGTGACTCCGCCATTTCCGTGAGACTTCTGTATACCAGTTCTTTAAGTTTATCAAATCCGTCTTTTGTTATGCATTCGGATTTTTTCGTTATCACGCCGTTTTTATCAAGTTCAACAGGGACATAATTTCCGCTGATGCCGTGCTCCATTGCTTCAAGCACATTCATGTCGCTAAGCACAAGAGCCGAAGTTTTCAGTGACCTGTTTACTGCGGAAGTGTTTTTTTCATCTATCCTGTGCTGTTCAAGGCTTACTTCACTTATCGAAAAAGGTGAATACATAACACCTGCGGGTTCATAATTTTCATATGCGCCGCCTTTATCAGTAGTGGCAAAGAGATAGAGAAGCATCTGCATATTAACTCCGCCTGCCAGATTTTCGGAATTTATCTCCTTGCGGCTGCTCTTGTAATCTGTAATGCAAACGTAATCCCTGCCGCCAATTCTGCACACGTCAACTCTGTCCACAACTCCGCCGAAGCTGAGCTTTTTATCGTCCGCAAACGAAAGAATTACAGAATGTGAATCACGAAGGTCAAGTTCAAATTTGTGCGGAACAAAATCAGATACCATAAGCGACTGCTGTGTATGCAGAAAAACCTCGGACAGCCTGTCAGTAAGCTTGTTGAAAAACAGACCGAATTTGGCATCTTTTCCGTAATCTCCGCCCAGTTTGTCAAGCCTGTATTTTTCAGCCTGTTCATTTATCTCATGTTTCAGTTCATCATATGACATTTTCAGGAAATCAGACTTGTTTCTCTTTGAAAGAATGGAATGAAAGCATTCATGCGTAATATCGCCCGAAACTCTCGCATCAAGTTCAACCTTCTCATTATTCTGAAGTTTAAGACAATGATTGCAGAAATATTTGAAATGGCATAGATTATATTCTTCAAATCCTGTCGGCGAAAGTCTCAGCGGACTGAAATTGCAAATCTTTTTCATTATTTCCTTATCTATCCTGTATTCCTGATGATAATCCGAACGGCTGAGAACATATGCAATCCTGCGCTTATATTCAGGACGGCGCATGAGAACTTCCCTGACAGTTGCCGCAGAAACTGTGTCTGAATTTCTGTTCTGCATATAGTGATAGAATGCGGAATGAAGCGTTGCCGCATAATAATGAAGCGGAATGTCATTCTCCGTAAGCCGCACTCTTTCCCCGAACATTCTGATAATACTGTCAACAGGCTGTGCAGGATATTTTGACTGACCTGATAAATCGGAAAGCGGGTAACTGATATACAGTTTTTCCGAAGCCGACGAAAGCACCTTATAGACCACAAGCCTCTCTGCTGCGATCATATCTTCGATAGGCGTTGATATACTTATTTTCATATCTGCAAGTTTCTGTCTGTCAGGCTCGGAAAACAGTCCGTGTACCGTGACCTGATTCGGAAAATCCCCGTCATTTGCTCCCATGACGAAAACTACCTTTGGCGCATTCAGTCTTGCAGTCCGTGCAGATGCCGTCATTACCGCATCAAGTGTCTGCGGCGGAACAGAATAGTTTATCCTGCCTATCATGGATTTGATGATACGTGCCATTTCTGCAAAGCTTATTTCCTGTTCGCCGAGAGTATCGTAAATACTGTCAAGAATATCGATAAGACAGCCCCACAGCCTTTTCAGCTCGGATGCCTCATAGTCACGGTTTCGCCTGATAAGGTCATTCATGATACGGCTGACATTTCTCTCCGCCTTGTTTTCAACAAGAAAATCATAAAGACATACACACATTTTATCGGCAGTCTTGCTTCTGTTCAGACGCTTTTTCAGTGAAATGACAGGCTCAATGACCGATATTCTCAGTTCTTCAAGCTTGTCAAGCATCGCATCGGGAGCAACAAAACTGCTTTTCCACATTTCTCCGTCAACGCCCCATTTATAGCAGTAATTCTCAAGCCATGATATCTCCGTGAGCGATATATCAGTAATGCCGCTTTTCAGCATCCGGAAGATAGTTTCGCTTTTCAGTGTATTTGACCTGAGCAGATCAAGCAGAGATGTAAAATATACCATTATCGCCGTATGCGTGACGGATTTTTCAAAACTCATGAAATACGGTATGTCATATCTTTCAAATGCCGCCCTCAGAACACCCGCATACGCTGTGATATCATTTGATACTATGGCTATATTACGGTATTTCAGGCTTTTATCCTCATGAATCAGATGCTTTATCGTCGCACACACATATTCAGCCTCGCTGTACATATCCCTTGCTTCAAAAACGTGAAGATTTTTCGGTTCAGGTACTTTTTCAGGCTCATATCTGAAATTTCTCAGGATATGCGAACTTACATATTCAAGTTCAGGACTTGAAAAACGATAGCTTTTTTCACAGTTCGTCACGATATATGGAATATGATGTGAGCGGCATATGTCTGCAATTCTCCTGTATGTCTTGTTTACAAGTTCAAACAGCGTAAAATCGCCTGCATTGATATCATCTGTTTTGAGCGTGATGCATACATTCTCAGCCGACGATATAATGACATCTATCATCTGAAGCTGATCCTCTGAAAAGCTGTCAAATTCATCGATATATACGCTTTGACCTTTGAAAAAGCCATTGAGATTTGCAAGCTTTGCCGCCTCTCTGGTATTCTCAAGATTATCCTTGAAGCCGTATTCCTCCATAAGCCGCTGATATTCAAGAAATATCAGTGCCGCATCTCCTGTCTTATACCTGAGCCTGTCATCAAACAAAACCGATTTTTCCTGAATTTCCTCCGGAGTAATTCCTGAACTTTTCATATCATTTATGATATCAAGAATATTTTCAGCAAATCCGTTGTTTTCTGTGCGGAAAAAGTTTATTCCGTGAGGCTTTTTCTTTGCTTCGGCAACAGCCTGATATATAAGTATCATTTTTGCAAGGTCATCAGCATATTCTCCGTTTCGTGACGGATCGCCGTATAACTGGAAAAGCTGTCGTGAAAGTCCCGTAAAGCTGAGTGATGTCAGTTCATTGAAACGTTCTGCGCCAAGATAAAAGTATAATTTTTTGTCAAAATCATATGAAAACTGTTCAGGCACTATCATGCACTGTCTGCCTGATGTATTCTTTATCTTCTCAAACATGACAGTTGTTTTTCCGCTTCCTGCCTGACCTGTTATAAATTCTACCATTTGTTTCACCTGCCTAAAGAAATATGCATACCGCTTTAAGACGGTATGCATATACATTATCAATATCCGTTAAGATGTCTTTCCTTAATGATCGTCGGATAGTCATCATAGAGGTAATCACAGTCAACATCACCCTCGATGCCGTCTATCTTACCCTTGCTGTTGTACTGCCACATTCCGTAATGCTTGCTGAACTGCGGTCTGAATATATTGTAGTGAGCAACCCAGACTGCATATTTCTTATAAAGTGACTGGTCTATTTTGTTGTTCAGGAAATTTGTATAGCTTGTAATTCCTGCCATATAGCCTGCACTTTCAATTTTTGAGCAGAAAGCATTTGTAATAGCGGTTACGGTTGACTTAGGAAGCCTGTTGATTATCTCGTCCTCAATATCAAAATATACAGGATATTCAAACTTGTAGCCTTTTATGGTATCGAGACATATCTGTGCTTCAAGTTCAGCATCTGCAACAGATGTAGCATAGCTGTACCAGTAAACGCCCCTGTCGATGCCTAATCTTTCGGTTTCCTTCATATTATAGTCGAAATTCTTATCTTTCTGATCTGCAAACTTTCCGTAGCCTGCACGGATAATTGCGAAATTAACTCCGCTGCTCTTGACCTTTTCCCAGTCGATCTCCTTCTGCCACTGAGAAATATCTATTCCTTCGGCAATACCCTTATCGACTTCATATACGGGATAAACAGGGCCGTCTGTGATATCAGGATATTCTGACGGCTCATATGTCTGAGGCGAAACAATGCTCGGATAATTCACATAAGCATGATTCAGGTCAACCACACCTTCGATTCCGTCAACAAGACCACAGTCGCTGTACTGCCAGATTCCGTATTCTGATGAATATGACGGAACTGCAACTGCAAAGTTTGCTACCCATATATCATACTTTGCAAGAACTGACGGGTATACATGAGTATTCAGGAAGTTTGAATAGCTGTAAAGACCGACATAATATCCCCTGTCCTGAAGATATGTGCAAAAAGTCTCTATCATTGCAGAAATTTCCTTTGTTGAGAGATTCTGCTGAGTAGGATCTTCAATGTCGAAATAAACAGGATATGTAAAATCGTAATCCTTAATTACCTCATAACAGGCTTCTGCTTCCTTTTTAGCATCTTCAACATTCATTGCATAACTGTACCAGTATGCACCTGTTTCAATTCCCTGAGCCTGAGCCTGCTGAACATTTCTGTCGAAATACTTATCCTCCTGACTGGCAAATTTTCCATAACCTGCCCTGACTATGGCAAAATCAATGCCTTCCGCTTTTACCTGCTTCCAGTCAATTTCAGTCTGCCATGCAGAAACATCGATTCCCTCTGCTCTGCGGTACTTGTATGGCGTTTTTTTCAGATTTTCCATATAGCCCTGATGAGCAGCATAAATTTCAAATACATTGAACGGTATTTCAGCTGCGGCATCACCTGCTGCAATAACTGCATTCATAGCTTCCGCTACTATAGTTTCGGAAATAGCTTCTGAAGTCTGTTCAGCTTCGGTAACAGTCGTTTCTTCTGATTCCTCTTTACTTTCCGTTGAAGTTGTGGTATCATATATATCAGTAGTTGATACTGTGGTTTCTGTTTCTTCGGCATATGCTGCCTGTGAGATAACAGATGAACCTATGAACATACATGAAAGAACAGCGGAAAGCAAACGTTGAGAGAGCTTCATTACTGATTATTCTCCTTTCGCATTCACTTTTCGTGCCTGCCTGCGCTAAACGCCTGCAAGCTTTGGCTTAACGGCAATACTTATACAAAAGTTTTACTCTTTATCGGGGCAAACCTTTTTCAAAAGGGTTTCCCTCAATAATAAGTACAAGATTTCTATACAAGTAACGTTGTTATGCCGCACGCTTATTTGTGCGGTTCGCTATATATTATACCACACTTCAGCTATGATTTCAACATAAGTTACACGAAAAAATTAATTCACATAAATTCTTTGGTGATTCTGTATATTTTTTATGTTACTTATCAGTGAATTTATATAAGTAACGTTTGCTATGAGGTTAAATTATGAAAAGTTTTATTATTAATGATAATGACAGCGGACAGCGTGTTGATAAGTTCATTTCAAAAGCTATGCCCGACCTGCCCAAAAGCATGATGTACCGTCTTATCCGCAAAAAGGATATCAAGGTAAACGGAAAACGATGTGAGATATCCACTCATCTTGAAGTGGGAGATACTGTCACTGTTTATGTTAAGGATGAAGTTTCTGCCGTAAAACAACACGATATGAGCTTTATGAATGCACCTGATGATATTGATATTGTCTATGAAGATGAAAATGTTATCATCGTCTGCAAGCCGCTCGGACTTGACTCCCACAGCAACGGAGAAAATCATGAAGATACACTTATTGACCGTGTTAAGCATTACCTTTATAATAAGAAGGAATATCAGCCTGAAAACGAAAGTTCATTCGCTCCTGCACTTTGCAGCCGTCTTGACAGGAATACAAGCGGTCTTGTTACTGCGGTCAAGAATGCATCTGCACTTCGTGAAATGAATTCGGCAATCCGTGACGGACTTGTGAATAAGGTCTATCACTGCATAACCGTTGCCCCTCCTCCGAAAAATGAGGATATCATTACCGCATACCACAAAAAGGAGGACTCACGGAATATTGTTAAAATATCCGACAGTCCCCTTGACGATTATAAAATTATTAAAACAGGCTACAAAATACTGAAACAAAACGGCGGTCTTTCACTTGTTGAGGTCACTCTTTTCACGGGACGCACTCACCAGATAAGAGCTCATCTTTCACATATAGGCGCTCCGCTTCTTGGTGACGGAAAATACGGAAATACAGCCGCAAACAAGCGTTACGGCATATTCTATCAGGCTTTATGCGCATACAGACTTAAATTCAATATGCCTGAAAATTCGCCGCTTGAATATCTTAACAAGCTTGATGTCCACGCCCCCGTTCCTGATTTTGAAAAAAAGTACTTTTAGGGTAGCACCGCATAAAAATTGTATCGTGTTGCCTTAGTTAGGCTGACCTACTCTGTGACGGAGATTGTCCTCTTTCAGCCTTCTGCCCTCTGCAATGAGTGAAAGCATCTGCTCGGAATCCTCATTTTCAAGCGCATCGCTGTACTTTTTGAGATTGTCGATAAATGTATTAAGCTCATATTTCAGATGCTCACGGTTCTGCATGAAAAGGTCAGTCCACATCTTTTCGTTCATCGTTGCAATTCTGGTCATATCCTGAAAGCTGCCGCCGCTGAATCCGCATTCAAGACCAAGTTCAGGACTTTTTACATACGCACTTGACACAATATGTGCAAGCTGTGACGTGTATGCTATCATTTTATCATGATTTTCAGGGCTTGTTATAACGATTTTTCCTGCACCTACTTCAAGTGCAAGTTGTCTTAGTTTCTCGATATCATCTTCACGGCTGTCCTCAAATGGCGCAATTATGAAATTGGCTTTCTGGAAAAGATCTGCGGTACTGTTGGAATATCCGCCGAATTCCTTGCCTGCCATCGGATGTATTCCTACATATCTCAGTCCGTTTTCCTCGGCAGTCTGCTTCATTCTCAGCGAAAAATCACCCTTTATTCCGCATACATCAGTGATGAGTGTTCCTTTGCGGAATTTTGCGGCATTTTCAGCGAAAAATCTCTCTGCCGCCTGCGGAAAAAGCGCAATTACCGCAAGGTCAAATTTGCTGTAGTCTCCGTCAAATGCCTCGTCCATTGCCACATCCCTGAGTGCGGCAAATTCTATTTCATGATTAAGGTCAGAACCTGCAACCGTATGGTATGTGTATTTTTTCATTGCCTTACAGAGCGAACCTCCGATAAGTCCAAGTCCGACAACAAGTATATTCATAGTAATGCTCCCTTTCATATTCTTTTACTGTTTAAAGTATAACACTTTAAATGAGAAAAGTCAAGAGCTTTTTATTATTTTTTCAGAAGGTGATTTTATGAAAAATACTATCGATAGCATCATTCAGAACTCCATTTCAGACGGCTCAACTATTGGCGCTGATTGTCTTGTTTTCCATAATGGAGATGAAGTCTATTCAGGCTGTTTCGGATATGCCGATAAAGAATACGACTCTCCTATGCGCCGTAACAGCATATGCCGTCTTTTTTCACTTACCAAGCCTGTTACTGCTGCCGCCGCTATGATAGCAACTGATATGGGACTTTTTTCTCCTGATACCGAATTGCGTGAGATATTCCCAGAATTTTCCGATATGAAATATATTGCTCCCGACGGCAAAAACGAAAAATGCTCAGTACCGATAACTATGGAGCATCTTTTTACCATGACATCAGGTCTTGCCTATCCCGGAGACTGGTGTGAATCCGCAAAAGCCTCGGCAAAGCTTTTAGATGAGGCTATTGCCAAAAATCTCGGTACTGCCGATATCATAAGCAGAGCCGCCGGACTTCCGCTGTACAATATTCCGGGTGAATACTGGCTTTACGGCATTTCCGCAGACATAACCGCCGCCGTCATTGAAAAAGCATCAGGCATGAAATACAGCGAATTTCTGCATAAATATCTCCTTGATCCGCTCGGCATGAACGACACGGATTTCTATGTCCCGAAAGAGAAACTCAGCCGTCTTGCATCAATTTACAGACGCACCGAAAATGGTCTTGTCAAAGAAAAAATCAATCATCTCGGCATAATGGACAGAACCGAACCTCCTGCATTTGAATCGGGCGGCGCAGGTCTGTTCTCTACTATTGATGACTATGCAAAATTTGCAAATATGCTGTGCAATGGCGGAGTTTATAACGGCAGACGATATATCAGCGAAAAATCTTTCGATTATTTGACTTCTCCAAAGCTTTCCGCAAATGCCCTCAAAGGCTGGTGGGACAGGCTTTCAGGCTATAATTATTCATGCTTCATGAGAGTTATGACCGATGTTTCAAAATCTCAGATAATGACCGCAGACGGCGAATTCGGCTGGGACGGCTGGTCAGGAACTTATTTCTGCTGTGATGTGAAAAACAGGCTAACTATTCTCTATTTTACGCAGATATGCCACGCAAGCACCACTCCGCAGGCTGTTGAGATCGATAAGGCAGTTTATGATAAGCTTGTAAAAAAATAACCAATTCAATACCTTTGGCATAAAATGAAATGAGACCAATGTCTCAACGAAAGGAATGATTTTTATGCCAAAGGTATTTTTAAGTCCGTCCACTCAGGAATGGAATCAGTATGCGACCGAGGGCAATGAGGAACTTTACATGAACCGCCTTGCCGACAAAATGGAGCCTTATCTGCGTTCATCAGGCATAATTTTTGTACGAAACGATCCTGAACGCAACGTAAACGGCGCTATTCAGGACTCCAATGCTGATTATTATGATGTACATTTTGCTCTGCATTCAAATGCCGCTCCGCAAAATCTTGCAGGCAGGCTGCGTGGAATTGATGTGTATTTCGCTCCTAAAAGCCGATACAGCGAAAATCTTGCGAATATAACCGCAAATAATCTGAAAAGTATCTATCCGCTGCCCGAAAAGGTACGTGCCCTGCCGACAGATTATCTCGGTGAAGTACTGCGGACAAAGGCAGTCGCTGTTCTTTGTGAACTTGGCTATCATGACAACTACGCAGATGAGGCATGGCTGAAAAATAATCTTGAAAGCATCGCACGTAATCTGGTACGCTCTCTCTGCGATTATTTCGGGATACCGTTCATAAGTCCGATACCTGTGCGGCGTGGAACTGTAAGAACTAACGGCGGCGGTCTGAATATCAGAAGCTATCCGTCACTTGAAGGAAGAATCATCGGTTCTGCCCCTAACGGCGCATCCCTTACTATCACCGGCGAAATTAACGGCTGGTATGTTGTAAACTATAACGGAATCACAGGCTACTCAAAAAGCGATTTTATCTCATAAGAGCATTTCTAAAAAGTAAACGCACAAAAGCAGTTTATGCCTTTGTGCGTTTTTCTCAGAAGGGGTTTTTAGAGGTGCTCTATACTTCTCCTATTTCACAAGTTCCTGAAATTCCTCCTCTGTGATTATCGGAACATTCAGTGACTTGGCTGTTTTATTTTTCGTAGAATTTGATGTTGAGTCATTGTTTATCAGGTAATCTGTTTTTGACGATACCGAGCCTGATACCTTTCCGCCCAATGACTCGATGTATGCTTTCAGTTCATTTCTGTTTTTCCAGATATTGACCGAACCCGTTATTACAAATGTCTTGCCCGCAATTGCAGAATCTGCGCTTATCGGCTCAGCTTCGGCAATATCAAGCTCTTTCAGCAATTCGTGATACTCCGCAAGATTTTCTTCATCTGCAAAGAAATTCACATAATCATTAGCAAGCACTTCACCTATGCCGTCAATAGCAGTAAGTTCGTCAACTGTAAGCTTTTCAATTTGTTCTGCTGTCGGATATGTGGCACAGATAAGCCTTGAAGCCGCCCTGCCGATATTCGGTATACCTACCGCATACAGTACACGGCTTAGTTCGGTATGTCTTGATGCCTCTACTGCCTCCTGTATTTTGGCATACGAACGCTCGCCGAAACCCTCCATTGTCACTATCTTCGCCTTATTATCGTCAAGATGATAGAAATCGCTGAATTTTCTGACAAATCCCTCAGAAACGAATGTCTCAATGGTAGCTGTCGAAAGTCCGACTATATTCAGCGCATCACGCTGTACAAAGTGCTCGAATTTACCGATATGCTTTGCAGGACACTGCTTATTCATACAGAAAAGCGTCTCAACGTCATCATCAGATGTCTTTATCTCGGTTTTTCCGCCGCATACAGGACAAATTTCAGGTATAGGAGCACTTCCCGAACCTGTCTTGTTTTCAAGCACCTGCGGGATTATCATGTTTGCCTTGAATATTGAAAGCGTATCGCCTATGCCGAGTTTAAGCTGTTTCACGATGCTGACATTGTGTACCGAAGCCCTTGAAACCGTAGTTCCCTCAAGTTCCACCGAATCAAATATTGCAACGGGATTGAGCAGTCCGGTGCGGCTTGCAGACCATTCTATCTCACGCAGTACAGTATCAGCAGTTTCATCCTTCCACTTGAATGCCATGCCGTTTCTCGGAGCGTGTGAAGTTTCGCCGAGACTTAAACCGTATGCCACATCATCAAGCATAAGCACAAGTCCGTCTGACGGAAACTCATTATCTGCAATGGATGCTTCAAATTTTTTCACCGCATCTGCAAGTCCTGCGGCTTTGACATTAACGCCGTAAACCGTCTGGAATCCGAGAGAATCAAGCCATTTTATCCTTTCGGCAAAGGAATTTTCCTCATATCCCTCAGCAGAAACAAGATTGAATGCAAAGAAATTGATGTTTCTCTCAGCCGTGACCTTTGAATCAAGATTACGCACCGTTCCGACGCAGAGATTTCGTGGATTCTTATACTTTGAGCCGTCCTCTATCATATCGTTGACACGCTCAAAGTCCTTGTATTTCATCAGCGATTCGCCTCTTACGACCATATGACCGCTGAATGGTATTTTTGTCGGTATACCCTTTATATGACGTGCATTCTGCGTGATATCCTCGCCTGTTTCGCCGTTTCCCCGAGTTACAGCCTGTGTCAGTTCACCGTTGTCAAATGTCAGGACAAGAGTAAGTCCGTCAAGCTTCCAGCTTAGAAATCCCTCATGCTCGCCAAGCCATTCAGTCAGTTCATCAATGCTCTTTGTCTTGTCAAGCGAAAGCATCTTTGACGTATGCTTCACTTTTTTCAGCGATGATGCTACCTCATAGCCTACTGTCTGGGTACGGCTTCCATTCAGAATAACTCCCGTTTCTTTTTCAAGACGGTCAAGTTCATCATACAAAGCATCATACTCATGGTCGGACATTATTTCCTTTCCGGTATTGTAGTATGCATCTGCTGCCTTTGCAAGAAGCTCATTAAGCTCCTTCATTCTCACGATTTTATCCATAATAATTCCTCCGTTATAAATAAAGCAGATGCTTTTTACATCTGCTTTATGAGTAATTTATCCTTTATTTGTCCTTTGATACAGGCTTTTTCTTCCTCGGCGGAGCATTCTTGTCAACCTTCGGAACTGCGTATATCGGCTTCATCGGCTTTGCCTTGCTCTTGAACACTGCATATGAATAAATACATATAACAATATAGAGCAGACTGACCAGACCTGCAAAAATGAATGCCTTTCCGAACCAGCTTGATTTCTTGAACATCTTTGCAACATACCAGTTATACTTTGAAGATGAACGCTCTACATTGCTTACTGCAATAAGCTCAACTGTGCCAAGTTCCTCTCCCGAATATTCAAGAGTTACCTTACCAAGCGGCTCGTCCTTTGCAACAGGAGCCTGAAGCTTATTCTTATACCATACTATCTTGTCCTTGCTTATCGTGGCAGTATCTACCTCGTTGTACCAGAGAACGGATATTTCGTCCTTTGGTCTTGCAAGAACATAGTCATTTCCCTCGGCAAGAGTAACAGGCAGTTCACCGACCTCCGCTGTATTCGCAAGAATTGTCTGATATGAAAAGTATTTGAACGCCCAGTTGAATACCTTTATGCAGTCCTCAACGTGATAATACTCGTCATATCCGTTCTCATTCTGCAATGGTGCTTTGAGAAGTACCGCAAGATATTTGTTTCCGTCACGGCTTGCCATTGATACAATACTTCTGCCGCCCATTTCAAGGTTGGATGTCTTGATGCCCTTTGCACCGCTGTAGTAACACGCATCGTCCTTCGGATCCATCATGATATTGGAGTTTGTCCATATCCATTCCTCATGGCTCTTATGGTTCTGCGGATTCGGCACAGAAGGATTATATGTGTATGTCGTGGCGATCGTCTCAAAAAGCGGAACAGAAAGCGCATACTGCGTGAGAGTTGCCATATCCCTTGCAGTCGTGTATTGATTTGCATCATATGCGCCAGTGGCATTGGTGAAATGAGTGTCCTCAAGACCTATCTCCTTAGCCTTGTCATTCATCATTTTTACGAAATTTCCTGTATTTCCGTCACCAACATGATATGCGATAGTTTCCGCCGCCTCAGGAGATGAGGTTAGCATCATCGCATACAGAAGGTCTGTAACAGTAAGGACATCCTCGTCACAGATATCTATCCATTTAAGATCGTCCTTGTACTCTAACTCAAAAAGATATTCGTAAACCGACTGATGAACAGTGATTTCCTCGTTGATATTTGGACAGTTTTCAAGGCAGATAACAGCTGTCATGATATTTGTAAGTGTACCCGGAACCTGTTTGATATCGGCGTTTTTCTCATGTATGACCGTTCCGACATCAAGATTGACAACGATAGCGGACTCACTTTTGATAGTTTCTTTGAGCGGAAAACTGATCGCATCCGCACTCTGTATATTAATAAGCGGCAAAGCTATAAAAGCCGCTGCAACTGCTGAAATAAACTTCTTCATAAGCTCTCCTCTTTATATAAAATCCGCACCCCGTCATCTGGATTTTATCTATCTCATATTTTTACATTAATATATATATTATAGCAGATTATTTCCGATTTTAAAAGGGTTTTTCAAAAAAAAAATTGAACTTTTTATATATTTGTAAAAAATATGTATTTATGTATTTTTTTGCCGTCAGTCTTTACTTTTTTGTCTGAATATGTTAGAATATTAATGTATGCAGCTGCATCAGTCCTGCGTACAAGGTTTCAGATATCGGAGGTATATAAAATGATTTACATAACCGGAGACACTCATGGTGATATTTCACGCTTCAGGAGTTCAGAACTAAGAAAAACCGGTCACGGCGACACTCTTATTATATGCGGAGATTTCGGATTTATCTGGAACAGATCAAAACAGGAACGTGCTGACCTTAAAAAACTTATGGCAAAAGATTATACAATTGCTTTTATAGACGGATGCCATGAGAATTTCGACCTTCTTGAAGATTATCCCGTTGTTGAATGGAACGGCGGAAAAGTCCATAAAATTTCTCATAATATCGTTCATCTTATGCGTGGACAGATATATACCATCGAAGGCAAAAAATTTTTCACATTCGGCGGCGGTCACAGTCAGGATTTCGAGTTCAGACACGACGGAAGCTGGTGGGAGCGTGAACAGCCTACCCATGCCGAAATTATCGACGGCATACGCAGTTTGAAAGAACATGACTTTGAAGTTGACTATATCATTACCCATGAACCGCCTGCCTCACTTAAAGAATGTCTCGGTGTTGACGTTTTCCAGCGTATCGAAGTCCATGCCTTCTTTGAAGATGTCATCAAAACCGTAAAATATGATAAGTGGTTCTTCGGAAAATGCCATATTGACAAGCATATCCCGATGAAATTCTATGCTGTATTCAATACTGTAACTGCCCTTAAATGACATATTGCCTTGTTCCTGACTTCTTGAATATTTTGTATATTTTTTTGCTATTATTTTTGCATTGATTTAACAAGTAACCTCTGCTATAATATAATTGTCCCAAGGGAAAATAAAAAGTCAGGAGGTTAGGAACTATGTGCAGTTTATGGGAACTCATTTGCAGGCTTTTAGGCGGCTGCTGCAAATAATCAGATGAAAAAATCTCCTCTGCGTTTTTTGGCAGAGGAGATTTTTTTAGTTGTATGCGCTTCTTTTCTTTGAAACTATATGATTTACTATAAATAACACCAAAAGAATAATTATTCCTTCAATGATAAGTGCTGTGAATGATGCTTTAATTGGCGAACCGGGATGTATAACTCCGACATAATCGAAAAATTTATAATTCAATGAAGCCCTGATGTTTAACGGATCATATTTGAAGATAGGCGGCAAAAAGAATACTATAAGCGTTGAAAGTACTGCGATCACAGTATATGCATGAGTTAGATTGCAAAGTATATAGGCAATTTCAAAGTATATCACTCCTGAAACCAGTGTGAATATGCCTTGCTTTAAGACTGTCACAGCATCTGTACTGCTAAACGTAAACATTGAAAGATCATGTTTGCTTTCAAGCACATTTACAACGATACTGTTTGCCGCAAATGAGAAAATAAACCCGATTATCAGCATGATAAACAAAATTAATAATCCTGATATCTGCTTTGAACAGTAATATTTCATGTTTCCGTTTCTTGCGGCTTTCAGCTTCCTTGTCCTGTATTTTTCATCATATGAAAGAAGTACAGATGCTATCAGAATCGCAACGATAGGCATAAATCCGCTGCAATTCTCAAAATATGTTGACAGACAGTTCTGTGGTGAAACTATTTTCAGTACATTACAAATTACTTCATTATAATAACTTAACGGATTCTCCACAACACCATTTTCATGAACAACAGGTGTCTGTTCCAGTTCTTCCTCAACACTATCTCCGTTTCTCTGAACAAATTCAAGACTATTCTTAAACATATCCAACGTAGTTTTTTCATAACTATACGTCATTCCGCTGATAAGGACAGTAAATAATACCAATAAAACTGAAAATAAAATAAACATTTTGGACTTTAAGAAATATAGCAGATCAAACTTTACTAATTTTTTCATTATATATTTCCTCCAGACCATTTATGACAGTTTTATCATATTCAACCTGCTCAAAAACATTTTTTGTCTTTATGTAGACATTATCAGAAATTTGCTGATAGAAAGAAAATTGATGTCCTGTAAGAATAATTGTACTTTTCTTTTTCAGTTCATTGATCTTTTCTTCAAGCATATGCATTGTATCAACATCAAGACCGTTCGATATTTCATCCATAAGAATATACTTCGGTTTCAGAATATCAAGCAGTACAAGAGACAGCTTCTTTTTCTGACCGTATGAATAAGTAGACACTTTTCTTTTCATGATTTCCAGTTCAAGATAGTTATCTGCAATATCCATAACATCACGTTTTTTTATCCTGCCTTCCGAAAATAAAACAATATTGTCTATTCCGGAAAGCTTTCCGTAAAACGGAGTGTCATCCCAGAGAACAAACATATCATCACGGACTTCTTCTATCGTATGACCGTCGTATCTTATTTCTCCGTCGTAATCTTCAAGACCGGCTATACATTTGAATAATGTTGTTTTTCCGCAGCCGTTTTTTCCCATGATGAAATTTACTTCATTATCGGGAAATTCAATATTGACTGATGTAAAAATCGGCTTGTTATACTTCTTTCCAAAATTCGTCAATTTAATCATATCTCTGCATTATAACTCCAAAATATTAAGGGCATCTCTAAAAACCTGTTTTGAGTAAGAAAAAGCAGATAGGTACAGTAGATGCAAGAAAAGCCATCGAAAGTGTGCTTTCGCACTCCGAGAGGGCTTGACGCAGCAGACGCTGTGCATAGCTGCTTTTTCTCAGAAGTTTTTAGAGGTACCCATAACTGAGTCGGCGGCTTTTTGTTTATACCATATTCAGTTTTCCGCTGTACTTCTTTCCGGAAATAGTGATCTCAACGGAGATACTGCCCTCGGCCGCAGGCACAGCCTGTTCAAACACAGGAGCCTGTTCTTCAATTACAGGCTTCGGAAATCCGTTCAGTCCGTTTTCTTTAATTAAAGTTGGATAGTCAACATAACCCGCATTCAGGTCAACATTTCCTGTAATACCGTCCACATAGCCTCTGCTGGAGAACTGCCAGATACCAACTGAACCGCTGTAATTCAGGTTACTCCCCCACTCTGCAGCCCATATTGCATAACGAGTTTTGATATCGTCATCAATAAGGGTATCAAGTGTTGAGCGATTTGTATATAGTCCAACCCAGTAACCGTTTTTTTCAAGAACTTCGCAAAATGCCCTTATCATAGCAGAGCAATTTTCCTTGCCTGTATCAAACTGTGATTTTTCTTCCTGATCAAAGAAAATAGGGTATTCAAACTGCTTGTCTTTCAGGATACTGATGCACACTTCCGCTTCCTGTCTCGCCTC
>JAZUGG010000111.1:0-4480 GCA_045641105.1 Ruminococcus sp.
CGTCATAAACTTGTATCTTTTCCGTCATCTTGCACAGAAATTCTTTGCCATACGACAGTATGCCTGCAAAATTTCTGTACAATCTGACGAAAAATCTAACTGCGTTTCTGCCGCACAATCTTTGTGCGGTGTTGCCTTAAATTATGTGAGAGTATTATAATGTTACTATTATACCATTATTTTTCGGTTCATGCAATAGTATAGTGCTTATACATTTCATTTTCTTCACGTTAAAATAGTGTAAACGTGTTAAAATGTTTAGCATATCATGCGTGAAGCCGTTGGATGTGTTCTGTAAAAGGACTAAAAAATAAATCAAATACCACATACACTATCACATATTGATATTCACCACAATACCTTTTATACAGTTGATATAATATATGAAGTTTCAACAGTTTATTCAACATTTCCACAAACTGTTGAACGTGAAATGAGAGTGGATGATGACTGTATACTTTTGACAAAGGCGCTGTCAATAAAAGGCACTGCTTATTGTACGGCTTATATAATAAGGGAAAACAGCCTATATATCATTACTGTATACAAAAAATCAAAGCATAAAAAACAGGAAAAAACCGAAAAATTTTTTATTCGGCATAATTTTGTTGAACATTTAATTAACATCATTCGTATACGCTTTGTATTATACTTAAAAAATTATCCAGTTTGATTAATTTACAATTAACGCAATTTATTCTAAGAAAAAAACAACGCTGTTTAGGCGAAAAAATGACAATCAGCTATTATTGCCAAAAAAATCACAAAATCTGATTAAACTTTGCGTATTTAGTTTTTTAGCAGTAATATTTTTGGATTTATTAACATGAAGTTAATATATATATTTACATAAATAAAAGCAATTTAGTGCTACTTTCAAGCAATATTGTCAATTGAAACTTGTCCGAAGTTATCATATAATACAAGTGTCGGATGCGGTAAGCCACGAAAAATAGGCTTATCCTCCGTATGATTACTTAAGATGCATTTATGTATCCTGTAACAAAACCGGCAGTATGAAAAAGCCCTGTAAATTCGGTTCAAACTCCGCCGAATAAGAATGTAACAGATTTTTATGGTAAACAATGAACGTGAATAAACTGTTTTAAACATAATTGCCTATAATATGTTTAATCGCCTTAAAAGCAGTTTGAAATTGTTTTACGATATTGAGTAACATTTATATCAGAACAGGTTTTCATATGGCACTTCGGAATCGTGCCTGCCGTAAGAATGTCGTGTATAGAGGGTGCATGACGTCCTTTTGAAGGAAATGGCTTTGCGGGCTTATGAGAGGGTGTCAGTAAGGTCATTATCTTCGTGATTCCGATATAATCCATTCTTCATCTATACTCTACTTTTTCTTATTTTCAAAGGACGGCTTTATGCCGCCCTATTTTTTTATGCAAAACAAAGCGGCATATCAGGATATTCCCGATATACCGCCTTTTCTTACTGCTTTTGTGTATTTCCGTTTCCGATATGCGTGTGACCTATCTGCGATTTGAGTTTCCTGATAGTATAGCCCTCGTTGACCTTCATAGTTCCACGGTCAATAGCAAGCGCATAGTCGGGAATGTCCTTTGTTACGGTAGTTCCTGCGGCTGTATAGACTGCCTTGCCAAGCTTTACAGGGGCGATGAGGTTCGTATTACAGCCGATAAAGCTGTTGTCGCCGATAACACAGCGTCTTTTCTCGATGCCGTCGTAGTTGACAGTTACCGTTCCGCATCCCACATTTACACGCTTTCCGATATCAGAATCACCGATATATGCAAGGTGCGCAATAGCCGTCTTTTTGCCGATATTCGAGTTTTTCAGCTCAACGAAATCGCCTATCTTCGAGCCTTCATCAATAGATGTATTCGGACGGATATGAACGTATGGGCCGATCGCAACATCATCTTTGATATTTGAGTCAAAAGCCTGAACCGTATAGAGGTTGACATGGTTTCCGAGAATGCAGTTTTCGATTATGGTATTCGGGCCAAGCTTGCAGTTTTCGCCGATAACAGAGCCTCTGCGGATAATAGTTCCGGGGAGAATCTGCGTACCTGCGCCTATCTTTACGCTTCTTTCGATAATAATGCCGTCTGTACAGAGAAATTCAACGCCGTTCAGAAGATGCTTTTCAATGACGTTCATTCTTGCGTAGTCGTTGAGTTCAAGGAGGTCTTTTCTGTCATTTGCGCCCCTGATTATCTGTGCATTTTCGGACTTGTATGCACCTGCATTCAGACCGTTTGCAATTGCAAGCGAGATAGTATCCGTTAAGTAATATTCATTCTGTGCATTGTTGTTGGTAATCTGACCTAAAAGTGAGATGAGGTCTGATGTCCTGAACCAGTATGCGCCCGAATTCACTTCTTTTATTGCTTTCTGAGCGTCATCTGCGTCCTTTTCCTCGACAATGCCGCTTATTCCTGTGGCTGTGCGGATAATTCTGCCGTAGCCGTGCGGATCGTCAAGTTCAGCCGTGATGACTGTTACAGCATTCTGCTGTGTATTATGTATAACAAGGGCATTCCTTATGGTCTCGGCATCAATAAACGGCGCATCTCCGCATAAAACAAGAGTATTTCCGCTTTCATCCTCTTTGAGGAAAGGGATAGCCTGCATTACTGCGTGACCTGTGCCGAGTCTTTCGGACTGGAGGGCTGTCTCGTATCTTCCATTGAGATACTCATCTATCATTTCACCCTTGAAGCCCTTGATTACGCATATATCCGATACACACGCATCTTCACACGCTGAAATTACCCATTCAAGCATTGGTTCGCCAAGAACCTTGAAAAGCGGCTTAGGCATATCGGCTTTCATGCGCTTTCCCTGACCGCCTGCCAGAATTACTGCTTTATTCATATTTTCTCCTCCTGAGTTATATTTTTCACTTTAGGGCTGAACCCATTTCCCGAATATATTTTTCTCTCATCAGCCTTTAAAATAAGATACTAAGTTATATTATTACAAAAAATAACAATAATTGCAAGCCCTTTTTGCCATTTTTATTTTTATCATGTCATTTTTGTACAATATGCTGTATTCTCCACGGCAAAAATTCTTTAAATTTGCTATGGTATTTTTTGGAGAGATGTGTTATAATAGTTTTATCTGGAATGGCGGATATTTGAAAGAATTAAACCGCTGTTCGGTAAAGTTTAAAACTGGAGGTAATTTACCAATGGCAAATAAGTATTGCTACCTTTTCTCTGAAGGTAATGCTAACATGAGAGAACTTCTCGGCGGTAAGGGTGCAAACCTCGCTGAGATGACAAACATCGGACTCCCTGTACCTCAGGGTTTCACAATCACAACTGAAGCTTGTACTCAGTACTATGAGGACGGCGGTATCTCAGACGAGATCATGGCTGAAATCAACGAGTATATCACAAAGATGGAAGGAATCACAGGCAAGAAGTTCGGCGATAAGGAGAATCCGCTCCTCGTTTCTGTTCGTTCAGGTGCAAGAGCTTCAATGCCAGGTATGATGGATACTATCCTTAACCTCGGTCTCAATGAGACTGTTGTTAATACAATTGCTGAAAAGTCCAACAATCCAAGATGGGCTTGGGACTGCTACAGAAGATTCATCCAGATGTATTCTGACGTAGTTATGGAAGTTGGCAAGAAGTACTTTGAAGAACTCATCGACAAGATGAAGGCTGAAAAGGGCGTTACTCAGGACGTTGAGCTTACAGCTGACGACCTCAAGACACTTGCTGGTCAGTTCAAGGCTGAATACAAGGCTAAGATCGGCGTTGACTTCCCTGACGATCCTAAGGAGCAGCTCGTTGGCGCTATCAAGGCTGTATTCCGTTCATGGGACAACCCAAGAGCTAACGTTTACAGACGTGACAACGATATTCCTTTCTCATGGGGTACTGCTGTTAACGTTCAGTCAATGGCATTCGGCAACATGGGCGACGACTGCGGTACAGGTGTTGCCTTCACTCGTGATCCTGCAACAGGTGAGAAGAAGCTCATGGGCGAATTCCTCACAAATGCACAGGGCGAAGACGTTGTTGCCGGCGTTCGTACTCCAATGCCTATCCAGCAGATGGCTGAAACATTCCCAGAGGCTTACGCTCAGTTCGTTGAAGTTTGCAAGACTCTCGAAAATCACTATCACGATATGCAGGATATGAAGTTCACTGTTGAAAACAAGAAGCTCTATATGCTCCAGACAAGAAACGGTAAGAGAACTGCTCAGGCTGCCCTCAAGATCGCTTGCGACCTCGTTGACGAAGGCATGAAGTCAGAGCAGGAAGCTGTTGCTATGATCGATCCAAGAAACCTCGATACACTTCTCCACCCACAGTTCGATACAAAGGCTCTCAAGGCTGCTACTCCTATGGGCAAGGGCCTCGGTGCTTCACCTGGAGCTGCTTGCGGTAAGATCGTATTCACAGCTGACGACGCTGTTGAGTGGGCAGAAAAAGGCGAGAAGGTTGTTCTCGTTCGTCTCGAAACATCACCAGAA
>JAZUGG010000112.1:0-19028 GCA_045641105.1 Ruminococcus sp.
TCACGAATTCATGTATGACCTCGGCTTTGATGCATCACAGGGATATCATACATACGGCTTTGACTGGCAGCCAAACTACATCGCATGGTATGTAGACGGCAAGGAAGTTTACAGAGCAACAAATAATATTCCAAAGACACCTGGCAGAATCATGATGAACACATGGAACGGTATCGGTGTTGATGACTGGCTCAAGGCTTACGACGGCAAAACTCCTCTTACCGCTCATTATCAGTGGGTAACATATAATAAGAACGGCAAAAACGGCGGCGGTCAGCAGCAGCAGAACCCTTGGGAACAGCAGAATCCATGGCAGCAGCAGAATCCCTGGGAACAGCCGCAGCAGACTACGCAGCAGCAGTGGCAGCAGCCTCAGCAGACCACTAATACAACCGCAGGCAATAAACTCGGTATTCAGGATTACGGCACACCAATGAAGTCAAACGCTACAATGGTAGCTGATTTCCGCAAGGGCGCAACACCTCTGTTCTTTGCATCAGACGGATGGACAAACGGCGATCCTTTCAACTGCGGCTGGTATGAGGGCAATACTTCCCTCAGCGACGGCGTTCTTGCTCTGAAAATCGACAGAGACTATACAGGCAAGTATGCTTACTCAGGCGCTGAATACAGAACCGCCGACAAGTACAGCTACGGTTACTATGAGACTTCAATGCAGGCTATCAAGAATGACGGTGTAGTATCATCATTCTTCACATACACAGGCCCTTCAGAGGACAATCCTTGGGATGAGATCGATATCGAGGTTCTCGGTAAGGATACAACTAAGGTTCAGTTCAACTACTACACAAACGGTCAGGGCGGTCACGAATATATGTATAACCTCGGCTTTGATGCTTCACAGGGCTTCCATACATATGGTTTCGACTGGCAGCCAAACTACATCGCATGGTATGTAGACGGCAAGGAAGTTTACAGAGCAACAAATAATATTCCTAAGACACCGGGCAGAATCATGATGAACACATGGAACGGTATCGGTGTTGATGACTGGCTCAAGGCTTACAATGGTAAAACTCCTCTTACTGCATATTACCAGTGGGTAACTTATACAAAGTAATCTTCGCATAATTGCAGTTAATATTCTTCCAAAACGCAAAAATCCCCCTGTGGCATGAATATATATATATAACGCACTGTTTATCGGGGCAAACCCCTTTCCAAAGACTTTTAGTATAATGGCGTATCTGATATGGGACATATGTCCCATATCAGATACGCTAAAACACCCAAAAGTTTTAGGAAGGGAGTTTGAGGGAGAACCCTTTTTCAAAAGGGTTTCCCTCAATAATAAGTACGTCTTATATGTAAATATTCATGCTGCATGAGGGATTTTTGCTATTTTCTGATGAGACCGTTCATAGCAGACTGTTTTTTATATTCTCTCGGAGTTTTGCCCATGTATTTCCTGAAAACCTTGATAAAATAGCTTTGTGAACTGAATCCGAAAAGACTGCTTATTTCTGTATCGGTATACTCTGAATAGAGCATGAGATTTGCGGCTTCTTCGGCTTTTTTCTTATTAACATACTCCGAAAACGGAATACCGGTTTCAGCTTTGAACAGCCTTGAAAGATAAGCTGCACTTATATCAAGAAATTCTGCTGTTTCATTTATCATAATGCGGCTGTGAAGATGATCGCTTATATAGTCAATAGCACGAACTATCTGTTTAGAATAAATTCCGCTGTTGAGTACAGCTCGCATATGCCTTGTATAACTTTCGATCATTTCACTGTGTATCGCATGGACTTGTTCTTCTGTCGTACACTCGTCAGCTTTCATAATAAAAATATCGCTCAGGTTATATGCTTCTTCATGTGTCATTCCCCTGTTTATACAGTATCTTGCAATAAGCGCAGCCGATACTGCAAAATGATATTTCAGATTTCTCAAAGAATCCTTACTCAGTATACCATAGCCCTCACTACAGAGCGGAGTGGCGAAAATTCGCACAAGTTCGATATTTCCTGTGCCGATGCTTTCATAAAATGCTATCTCCCTGTCAATGGGAGCGTGTTCAAAATTTTCCTCACGCTGCATGAACAAATGTGAGGATATGTATTTCTCTGATAATTCACTCACTGTAATCACCCCGCACTGATTATAACATAACATTTGAGATTTTTCAAGACTATATCCGTATGATACAAAAATTTTTTTATTTTTTAGCTAAAATCACATTGACAATTTTTATAAAAAGGCTTGAAAATTATTCCTGAATATAGTATAATATTAGTACACTTATATACATATATGTATGACATCATTGTATAATCTCATTTTACGTACATTCTTTGTACGATGTTGCCATAAAAATTTTATGTCGGGAGGTGAAGTATGGATATTACAAGAAATGTGGACGGCGGTACACTTGAACTCATTCTCAAAGGCAGACTCAGTTCAAATTCTTCTGCGCAGCTTACAGAGATAATCACTGAACTGCACCCTTTGATAAAAACTCTTTACATTGATGTAAAAGAAATCGAATACATATCATCCGCAGGTCTGCGTGTTCTGCTTTTTGCTCAGAAAGAAATGAACAGACGCAACGGAACTATGATAGTGAAAAATGTTACCGATTCCATTAAATCTATCTTTGATATCACAGGTTTTTCAAATATTCTTAATATAACTATGGCAAGTTCATTCAGGCTTTCTGACCTGAAAGAACTCAATCTCAAACAGATTCCCGCAGGCTTTGTCTGGACACTTGTTGGCGCTATTGATGCCAAAGATCCGTATACCGCAGGTCACTCGGAACGAGTTGCCGATATTTCGGTGATGATAGCAAAACGTCTCGATAAAACACCAGAGGAGATTCAGAATATCTACTTCGCCGCACTTCTGCATGATGTCGGAAAGATATCCATTCCTGACGGTATTCTCAATAAATCAGGAAAACTTACCAGTGAAGAATACGAAATAATCAAAACGCACCCTGCGAAAGGTGCCGAGATACTTGATACGATATATGACCTGCCTGATGTAAGTTCAGTTGCGCTTTCTCACCATGAACGCTATGACGGCAGCGGATATCCGAATAAAATTTCAGGAAGCAGTATTCCTGATGTTGCCGCAATCGTCCAGATAGCTGATGCCTATGATGCAATGACATCAAAACGCTGTTACCGCAATATTCTCTCTCAGGACAAGGTGCGCTCGGAGATTGAAAACGGCTCAGGTCATCAGTTCAACCCTGATTTTGCTCAAGTCATGCTTGATATAATTGCAGAAGATACAGATTATAAACTTCATGAGTAATTTCACAGGAAATATTGTCTTGACATTTCATACTTTAGGTGCTATAATTTCTCTATACCGCAGTTTTCTGCGGTTTTTATTTTGACATATAAAGATTTGCCATTGCAGTAACATACAGGATAAGCGGCTGCATTTTGTACTTTACTGTCGACAAAAAGGAGAAAACATGAATAATAATGTATTGAAAAAACTGCTGAACATTGCCGTTCCTATCATGCTCAGCAACGTGATCTCGCAGCTTCAAATGCTCATTGACAGGATCTTTCTCGGTCAGATGGATACTATGTATATGTCTGCACTCGGAAATGTAAATTCACCGCTATGGACAACAATGTCATTCTGTTTCAGCCTGACTATCGGAGCATCGATCCTCATAAGCCAGAATGTCGGTGCAAAAAGTACTGATAAAGTTGAAAGCTATGCCGCTTCACTTATAAAATGGAACAATGTCATTCCTGTTCTGCTTTTCTTTTTCTGGACATTCTGCGGAAAATATGTGTTTACAGCTCTTGGTGCATCGGAAGATCTCATGCCGATGTGTCTTGAATACACAAAATATTTTGCCCCGATATTTCTGATAATCGGCTTGGAAAGTTCGTTCAGCGTCATTATGCAGACCTCTAACCACACACAGCCGATGGTATGGTTCGGCATTATCAGGGCAGGTCTGAATATCATTCTTGACTGGATAATGATATTCGGCAAATTCGGCTGTCCGCAAATGGGTATCAAAGGAGCAGCTATTGCTACGACTATTGCAGAATATGCAGGTTGTCTGTTTACATTTTTCATAGTACTGAAAAGCAGTAAGCTTCCGACCAGACCTGCGCTGAAAAATACTCTCAGTGCTCCGCCGAAACCGTTCCTCTCGTCAATAATGCTCGGAATCAACTCGGCATTAGAGGACTTGGGCTGGAATATCGGCAATCTTGTCCTGATACGCATACTCAACTCAATTGACAAAATGGCGGCAGGCATCTATTCAATCGTGTTTACCGTTGAAGTCATTGCTGTTGTCGTAATAGGTGCTATAGGCAACGGTACACTCACTATTTCAGGCGAAGCAAAGGGAAAAAATGATCTTAAACAGTTCCGTGGAGTCTGCAAATGCGCTTATATTCTGTCCGCCGCAGTTGCACTTGTTATGCTTATAGTATGTGCGGCATTTCCGCAGAATATCCTTGCACTTTTTACAAAGGACAAGAGCATTATCACATCATGCGGCATTTATCTCATTCTTGTATGCCTCAATCTTTACGGAAAATCGGGAAATATCATCATCGGAAACGGCATTCGTGGAAGCGGAAATACTCTCTGGATGCTCATTACGCAGATTTTCGGAACATTCCTTGTAATAGGAAGTGCCGCTTTCTTTGTATATGTTCTGAAGCTTGGAATAATCGGCGTTTTCTTTGCTGTAATAGTTGATGAGGGTACCCGTGCTCTGATAAACCTCGCAAAATTCAGAAAAATTACAAAAAACTGGGAGAAAACAATTGCATCCTAAAATGACATCACCGCACAAAAAACTGTGCGGTGATGCTTTTTTATTTGTATTGAGAAAATCAGTCAGGAATATCAACAGGTGTTGTTTCGGGTTCAGTTGTTGGTTCTGTCGTTGTGGCATCTTCAATTTCAACCGTTTTTACAGCGTTGAAGTCTACTTCATCATAAAGTTCAAAATCATTCATATTGAGCGAATAGAACTTTGATGCCGAAAGAACATACATATAATCGTCAATATAAAGTGCTCTGTAAACAGTTTTGTCATCGTCGTATTCAGGGTTATCTACCATGAATTCACCGAGCTTATTGAAGTCACCATTTTCATATGAGAAGAATTCAAAGCCTGTTGTATAAACTTTGTTATATTCATAATTATAATAGTTGATATTTATAGGAAATGCGATAAGATTTCTCTGAGGTGAGAGGAGAAGTGCCTTGCGTTCATAGGTTGCACTTGATGAGATATATTCATTATCAGTGTTGTTGATCGAATAGAAGCCGACTTCCTTCAGATTTTCGGGATCGGAGTTATCGAACATGACCATCTTTACGCCTGTTGTTACTGCATTTCCGTTTGCATCAACACCAAATCCGAACAGCAGACCGTCATCCCACTGCTGTAAATATGTGCTGAATCCGTTTATCTTGAATTCGTCAAGAATTGTTGGTGCGGTCGGATCGCTGAGGTCGATCGCAAACAGCGGATCAGTCTGTACATAAGTAACTACATATGCCATATTTCCCTGAAAACTTACGGATTTGACCGATTCGTCCACGCCGAAGCCTTCAAGACTGCCTATCATGTTGAGATCCATGTCAAATACATAGAGGCGGTTGTCACGTTCATGTGTGGAATAGCTGTAGCCTCTGCCAAGAATTCTGTCGAAGAAATTGCCCTCGTAAACCTCGTCATATGTGTCGCAGGTTACTGCAACACGGAAACAGCCATCATATTCGCTCATTGAGAACTGGTTATTTATAAAGCCGTCAAAAGTACATGAAGCCATAGGTGTCATTGAACCATGGTCAATTTCGATACGTGTAACACTTGTCTGCTGACTGCTTGCGGCTGCATAGATGTTGTTTTCGGAAGAATACATCGTTCCTGCATAGTCTGCAAGTGCTTTTATATCGCACGGAACAGGATTTTCTGCATTGTTGAGATCAATACTGCCTATAATAGAATAGCACATTGCATAGGATGCAGTCAGATCATCATCAGGCAGAAGAATGTCCTCCGGAGGAATACAGCTGAAATCGTCTGTAAGTCCGCATTCAGGAATATAGTATTCATATTTTTCAATATTTTCGATATCACTGAAAGATACGGATGAATAATTTGTTGTAAGATACATGAATCCGTCAGGAGCGATACGCACATCATTGTAGTTGCCGTCCTGGCAGTAGACATCGATAAGCTCAGGTTCTGCACCTTTGGTAAAGAAAGCAACATATGTGCGGCTTTCGTCATAGAAGAACGAACCGTCACGGCTTTCATACTGAACATCGGAATATGAGCTTATAGTGCCGATAACTGCGATCATATCGTTGTAGAGGTACATATCATTGACGAAAATTGTTTTATAAACATTAAACTCAAAGAAAGATTCAAGATATTTGTTCAGGCGGATAGACGAGCAATCCGTGAACTTGCCGTCCTCTGCTGCTGCGGCACGTAAAGTCGGCGCACATTTGTAGTCTTCGTCTAAAGCATTTGAGACATAGTAGATGTATTCGCCGTCAGTTTTTGCGATATCAGCTTCAAGAACGCCTGCCTCCTGATTGTATGTCTCGTAGTAGTCGTGTTCCTTGTCGGATTTTGCAGTCGTTGTGGTTGTGGTCGATGTTGCTGCTGTTTCAGCGGCAGATTCAGCGGCGGTTTCAGTTGATCGGTTATCAGTAATAACTGCTGTTGTGGTTTCCGTAATTATTTCAGCCGCAGTTTCTATAGGTGAAGTTTCAGTAGGTGCGGTTTCAACAGATGTGGTTTCAGGCTGTGTTTCTGGGATATATACGGGTTCTTCCTTTTTCGAGCCGTATGTTCTGTCGTCATATCCCTCAGCAGAGTTCACCTCTGCGCCGTCAGCCTGCGGAGCTTCTGCTGCTGCAGCGGTAGCAACTTCTGCTTCTTCGTCGGCAACGGATTCTTCCATAACGCCATACACATAATCATCATTATATGAACGAGTCTGCTTTTCGGCTTTGTCAGCGGCTTTTTTGAAAACGCTGTATACTTCGCTGTAGTCTGATGCACCGCTCATGTACGGCTTTAGCTGCTTTTCTTCGGCTTTTACAGCAGTAGTGGCTTCGGTATGTGTTTCGGTAACTTTTTCGGGCACTACTGTCTTTTGGCTGTTGTCAGGCTTGCGTGAGAGATATGCAGTTGAACCGCCTGCGATTACTGCAACAGCGGCAGCAGCGGCGGCTACACGTCCTGCAACGGAAATACCGCTTCTTTTCTTCTTAGGTGCTTTTTCATCAAGCATCTTTTTTATATTTTCAGGTTCAAGCTCCTGTGGAACAGGCTCTGATTCAAGAATTGTCTTAACTTTTTCATCGTTATTCATACTATTTCTCCTTTCACATCATTCAGCAGAAAGTTCCATACGAAGTCTTTCTTTTATGCGTGTAAGTCTCGAACGTACTGTACTTGCCTTTATGTCGCATATTTCTGATATTTCACCGCTTGAATATCCTCCAAGCACCGACATTGACAGGAGCAGTCTTGAACTGCTGTCAAGTTTGCCGAGAGCCTCATTCAGTTCAACGGAGTCGTAGCTGAAATCATCGGTAAGCGGAAGATTTTCGTCCAGTTCATCTGACGGTACAAAATATTCACGCTGTCTGCGCTTTATCTTGGCAGAGAGGATAGTCATTATCCAGCCTCTGAATTTATCGGCATCTTTCAGTTTGCCTATTGAACAGAATGCATCGAGCACAGCTTCACTGACTGCATCGCTTGCATCATGAGAATTACGCAGGCTGTAGAGTGCTATGTGGTACATATCCTTATATACGGTGGCATAAAGCCTTGCAAACGCTTCCGAACTGCCCTTTTGAGCAAGTTTTATATCTGCGTTAAGGTCATTCACTTGTTTTCCCTCCTTATGTATGTAAAATTCAGGACGATCTTTTGCAGAGGGGAAAGATCATCATAAATTTACTATGAATCGATTCATTGAGGAATTATTGTCCTCATCTGCTATATACGTGTCAGAAAAAGTCAATTCTGACAATCCAAACTTTTACTTTTGTATATATGCACAAATAAAAGCTGTATATATTACCGTTCATTTGTGCCAGATGTGTACAAAATATAAATTTTCTGCATTTGGTGGACAAAATACGTATAGTTATATTGACAAATTCTGAAACTTGTTGTATAATTAAAATAGGTACATAATAGGTTCGTACCATTACAGTCAGGGCAGTCTGACTGTATGCCGAAAAAGATCAGCATTTGGCTGATCGGCGATGAAAATTTTCAGGGGTGAAAAATTTGATCAAGAAGAAACGGCCAATCTGCGCCGTAGTGGCTGCAGAGGCAAACAGCATCGAACAAAGACAGATTCTGTTCGGTATTATCGGTCAGAATCAGTCGTTTGGCGTTGACACTGTGGTTATCTCCAATATCTACAATCCCAATATCAGGGAACAGGAGCTATATTGCGAGAATAACATCTATGATCTCATAGGTTCAGAGGATATTGATGCGATCATTTTTATTCTGGAGTCTTTCGTTAACGAAGAACTGAAGAATAGTGTTATCGACCGCATTTTTTGCAGAGATATCCCTGTTGTTGTGATCGGAAATATCGCAGAGGGACTTGGTCTCCCTAACTGCTCTTTTGTCAACACAAGCGACGCAAATGACATCGAGGATGTGACAAACCATTTCATTGAGGAGCACGGCTTTACCGATATCCATTTGCTTACCGGCATGAAGGAAATTGATGTTTCTTCACTGCGTGTGGATGGCTACCGCAGAGCACTTGAATCACATGGTATCCCGTTTGATCCGGATAAGGTCATATACGGCGATTTCTGGATGAATTCGGGCATTGCTCTTGCCGAAAGATACCACAGCGGTGAACTTAAACTTCCGCAGGGTATTGTCTGTGCAAACGACTATATGGCTTACGGTCTGCTTGACCGGTTTGCCGAACTTGGCATCTCTGTGCCGGAAGACGTTTCGGTAATAGGTTACGAATATGTCGGCAACAGAGAAATGCATACTCCTTTGCTTACTACATATCAGAGAAATCGTGTGAGCCTTGGCGAAATTGCCGCACAGAAACTCTGGAATATAATGAACGGCAGAAAAACAGAGTATGTTCCGCCAAAGGGAACGATTATTCGTGGCGATAGCTGCAAATGCGGCGTAAACAGAAAGGTCATGCTTTCTGAGCTGAAACTTTCAAGAGTCAAAAAGGATTTTGAGTTTTTCAATCTGTTCAATCCGCTTGAACAGGAACTT
The DNA here is from genome assembly GCA_045641105.1 of Ruminococcus sp. Lineage (GTDB taxonomy): Bacteria > Bacillota > Clostridia > Oscillospirales > Ruminococcaceae > Ruminococcus. The sequence continues at coordinate 9,269 of JAZUGG010000112.1, forward strand.
ACAGTTTCACGGACACTTGATGAATTCATCAGAGTTTGCGGTACATTCCAGTGGCAGGTAAGAGATGTCAATGACATAATCTTCTGCCTTTACAAAAACTGGTATGATTCCGATTCACAGCCTTCCGATGTGCTCAGCTGCCGGAGCATAGTACCATGGATGGACGACAAGCCTTTCGATATCGAAAAAATGGGTATCGGAGAATTTCTCAGCCGCTGGGACAGCCCTTATGCTTATTATTTTACGCCGTTGTTTTTCAACGAGCGTATGTTTGGCTATTCCGTGCTGAAATATGACACTCCCGATACATATGATGACATCTACCGCAACTGGATAAAATCAGTATCCAACGGACTTGAATTCCTGCGCATGAAGAATGACATCAAATATCTTACACAGTGTCAGAATTTGTCAGAAAAGCGTGATACCCTTACAGGTATGCTGAATGAGAATGGTCTGCGTGGCGTTTATCAGTCTAATCTTGTTAACGACGAAAATTCTGTAATGGTCGTCATGAGAGTGTGTATGTCAACAGACAGCTTTTCCGATATGGACGGCAAGATCGAAGCTGTGGTAGATGCTGCCGAAGCTGTAAGGCAATTCTGCGGCAATCAGGAAAACTGCGGACGTGTCAGCGATAATACATTCATATGCATTATCCGTGAGGAATGTGAGCCTGAAACAGCCGCTGACAAGCTGTGTTCGGTTCTTATTCAGCATAAGGTATATATGGAAAAATTCGGTACTGATTCATTTGTATGTGCTGCTGTACGATGCGAGGGACGCTCTTATTCAGAACTGTACGACGAGTGCTGTGAAATGCTTAACGAAAAGCTGAAACGTACCGAGATGATGAAAAATCAGCCGCATTATTCCGAAATGCTGAAGATCAGAAGCTATATCTATATGAATCCGCAGGAGAGTTACGAGCCTGAAAAACTGAGGAGACTTTATCCATACAGCGCAGGTCATCTCCGTGAACTTTATAAAAAGTGTTTCGGCGTGAGTATTCATCAGGACTGCATTTCTGCAAGGATTTCACGGGCGAAATACTATCTCACCGCAACGCCTATGAATATGGCTGAAATTGCCGAGCTTTGCGGATATGTGGACAGCAAGTACTTCCTGAGACAGTTCATGTCCTCAGTCGGCATGACACCCGGAAGATACAGGAACGCATCAAAATAAATTTATTCAGGGCAAACCATTTCTCAGAAAGGTTTGCCCTGATTTTTATTATTTGTTATTCTGCACGTACTTGGGCATAAGCTGTAACTTATGGAGATTTGCGGCATGGAGGCGGTCAATTTTCTCCTTGATGTCAGGAACATGGTTCAGATCGTCCTCGCCACGGATATATGTATCGAGCATTGCATATGTAAAGCCGAGATTTTCCTCGTCAGTCTTGCCGCAGAGTCCGTCTATCGGAACTTTATGTACAAGTTCCTTCGGCAGACCAATATAATCGCCGATCTGGAGTATTTCCGTAACTGTCAGATCAGAAAGCGGTGAGAAATCTCCTGCGGAATCGCCGAATTTTGTAGAATAGCCTACCCAGTCCTCTGAAAGGTTGCAGGTATTTACTACACGTCCTCCAACGCAGGCGGCAACAGCATAAAGTGTAGCCATACGAATTCTTGCAGGTGAATTTACCTTAGCCTGATTGGTAAGTTCCATATGCTTTCCGAGTTCATTCATGAATGAATCCATTGTTTCACCGATATTGATAGTATATGACTGAATATCCAGAGTTTTAACGAGAAGCTGACTGAAAGCTATATCAGCCTGTTCGCCCTGCGGCATAAGAACACCGATAACTCTGTCTTTTCCAAGAGCCTTTACACATACAGCTGCTGCAACGGAACTGTCCTTGCCGCCTGAAATTCCGATAACGGCTTTTGTTGTTGGTGAGGCATTTTTCTCAAAGTATTCCCTCACCCATTCAATTACTTCTGAGGCTGTTTTTTCTGCATCAAATGTATAACTCATAATAATTTCTCCTTTTTTTATAAACAGTATTCATGCGACAAAAATATTGATAGTAATTTCGTCGGTCAAGCCGAGAGAAGAAATACGAACCGTCCGTAAATCATCACGGGCTCGATTTACTGCTTCTGAGGGAGACTCTGTCTCCCACACACACCCTCTGCAAGGGAGCAAAGCGGCTCCTTTGACCCCGCAGTATGTGGCTGCGCCATATCTATATTTTTATTGCCGAAATATAAATTATAATCCGAAACCATGCGGTTTATTAGCAATTTCACGTATTTCAGCAAGCTTGTATTCCCTTAAAAGCTTACCGTCCCTGAACACAGGTTCAAGCAGATTTCCGTCAGGGATATTGCTTCTTACAAATCCGTCCTTATAGGCTAATTCGCCGTTTTCATCACGGTATACCCAGCAAAGTCCCTTCTGGCTCTTTTTGAAGCCGCCTTCTTTTGGATTCTTGAATACAGGAAATTCCTTTCCGCCGACCTCGGCATAGCAAGCTTTTATTGCACATCCGAACGTATCACGGGTAAACGGCAGAAGAACTCCGTCCTCCTCTATGCAGTGCATTGAGAATGAACCAACACCCAATGCAACGTTTGAACAGGCAAAGCCGTTTTCCTTGAGTATCGCAAATATCTGCTCACATCTCTGTACGGTGATGCTGTCACCATAAATAGCCTTGACATGGGGATCAAGTACCTTGTAGCCCTTGCTGTTGACAGTGCCGCCGAACTGCTCCCAGAGTTTGAAAACAGTTTTTGTGACTACCTCAACGCAGTCGCCTGAATCGCCTCTCATGAGCATACAGCCGTTGTGAGCCATAATTTCATCGTGAAGCTGAGGCAGGATATTATCAATGACATTCCAGTAATCATAGGAATCAAGAACTGCTGAGAAACTTGTATTCGGATAAAGTTCAGTCAGCATCTTTCTGAGGAAGGTTATCTCATCGCCGTCAACGGCATAATTTGAGCACATAACGAAATGTTCAGTGCTGACTGCGCCATAAGCAACAGGCTCTTTTTCGCAGTCACAGTCAAACATATGCTCAAGATAAGGGATCGCAGGAACTGTAGCCGTATTTGCAAAGTACAGACACCAGCCTGCAGCAGCTTTAAGTGCCGCATCAAGACAGCTGTCGCCACGAAAATCAAATGAACCAAGTGCCTTTGCGGCAGATACATTGTCATCACAGGTCTCACCATAGAAACGTTCAACTATCTCTCTGTAAGTTGCACCAACAGTAGCTGTTATCTGCGGATACCATATTTCAGCGCTGATAAGGCTTTCAAGAGCCTGAGGAAGCCATGCAAAGTCCTTATGTGTATTGCTTATGCCGAAAATCGGCACATGGATAGGTACTTTTTCGCCTTCAGGGAGAGCAATTATCTCAATCGGAAGATAGCCGAGACGGTGGAGTTTGCGTATTTTTTCAGAATTGAAGATACCATTTCCGAGAGCGGCATTCAGTACACGTTCAAACTCTCCGACAACTTCCTCCTCGGTTTTCTCAAAGAAATTTTTGTTGAAGAAGTCAATAAGAAACGTCTTGACGAACATCTGCAAGCCAAAGTTTACAACTTTATCCCAGCGCTTCACACGGCTCATTCTTGGCGTATAGTATGACATTGAAAAAGTCATATCCTTGTTTATCATGTCGCTGTGAACGGTTTTGTAGAAGTCGCACAGAAGCATCGGGTTCAGGTAGTCATGCATAATAATTCCTCCTATTATAAACAATTAATGATACTGAGTTTAGGATATTCCTCTGTTGAAAGTGTGCAGAGAGAATTTGTTGTGAATACATTTTCTATAAGGTCGCCGTTGAAAAGTTCGCCTTTAGCAATAGAATTTTCACAGTGAGTGAAATAAGCGTAAACCTTTTTGCAGCCAAGTTCTTTGAGTTTCAGCGCTGAATGATAGACTGTACCGCCGTATGCGCAGATATCGTCAATAATAAATACATTCATTCCGTCGGGTATAGTGCCGTGAATATCAAGACCAAGTATCTGACCTGTTTTCCAGTCACGCTTTTTTATGCCGAAAGCTACATTTGCAAAATCGCTGAACATTGCAGAATAGCGTTTACAGCTTCCCTCATCCGGGAAGAAGATACAATCCTTTTCCTTGTCGATGCCTGATTTTTCCATAGCATGACGGATATATTTTTCAGGCGATTCAACGTTGATACGGTCAATAAGAGCCGCACCAACTGACGAATGTACATCAATGACACGAACATTTTTAAAGGCGAGTGAATTGATAAGCTTACTGAAATATTTCAGTGTAAAAACTTCCGAACTGTCCTTAACCCTGTCCATTCTCGCATTTGGCAGGTAAGGCATATTCAGCGATATATCGTTATATCCGAGGCTGCGAAGATGCTCTGTGATATAAATAAGCTGAACAAATTCAATTTCATTTTCATAGCGCCATATTATTTCATACGGAACATTTCCGCAGTTGTTTTCTATATCGATTTTCAGCGTACCGTCAGGGAAATTAATGATTTTCGGCTCGATTTCCGCATTTCCGCACTTAATTTTCAGCATACTCTCACTCCTCAACTATCATCTGGCAGACTTTCATGGCATTAAGCGCATTTTTGTGTGTTTCAGGCGTAACACCTGCACAGCAGTCAGCATATATTTTTATCGGAACTTCAGGGAAAGCGGCTTTGAGTATCATTGCGTTAGAAATAACGCATATGTCAGTGCATACGCCAACAAGCTGAATTTCCTCGATATTCTCGTCTTTTCCAACTGCAAACGGAAGATCAGCCGCACCAAATGTAATCTTTTCAAGCTTTACAGCATTTTTTCCGAGAGCATTGTCAATTTCCGGAACAAGCTTCCAGCCGTCAGTACCACGAATACAGTGTGGGACAGGAAGATTGCGTCCTTCCTGAGTTTCCATGTAATTTTCGTTATGTGTGTCAAGTGTGGCAATGATTTTTCCGTCAGGTTCGTTTTTGCGGAAATCCTCGATTTTACGCACAACGCTGCCAACAACTGCGGCAGTCTCAGGATTTCCGAGAACACCTGTGGTGAAGTCATTCTGCATATCAATAACAACTAAAACTTTCATAATTTTCCTCCTGTTTTTCACTGTAGATTGCGCCATACAAATCAGACGTATTTATATGGTGTTGCCTTAATTTTTCCTGTAAAGTTTTGACGGACGGTGGGCAGTAGTTTCCTCAAAAAATTCAGTCTCAGTGATCTTGTCCTTCATTTTTCTGCGGAAATTCGCCGCACATTCCTTAGTGCCCGTAATCGATTCATGAATCTGCTGTAAGTCCGAAATCGGGAACAATTCGGGAAGAAGCTCAAACACAATATTGTGGTAGAGAACCTCATCACGCAGCTTCATAAAAGCATCAAAAATCATTCTGCCGTGGTCAAAAGCAAGTTCATTTGCCGAAATACAGCCGTTTTCACTGATAATTTCAAGTCTGTCAGCACCGCAGGTCAGCGTGATTATTTTTGAACTGCCATCCGAATAGCTGAAATCGAACCATAGAGCCTGAGCCGCATCCGAATTTTCAGCAGTCGTAAGTGCAACTGTGTTGAGCAATGCAAGGTATCCTGACGAGATTATCCAGCCCCGTGGATCACGGTCAGGAGCACTGTAGATGCCGAAACTGATGAATTTTGCGGTGCATACGCCTGTTTCTTCAGTCAGTTCACGCTGTGCGGTCTGTTCGATAGTTTCATTTTTCCTGAGAAAACCGCCCGGAAGTGCATATTTTCCTGAGAACGGCTCTGCGCCACGGCGTATTAGGAGCAGTTTGAGCTTTTTGACATTGCCCTGTCGCTTATTTTCGCTGTTTTCCGTTGCAATTCCAAATGCTGCAATATCTGCCGCAACCGACGGTCTGTCATATTCGTCATACTTTTCCAATAATCGTTTCCTCCTTTCTTGCAGTTATTATCACTTTGATAATATCATTATAACAACAAGTTGACAGTTTGTCAAGTAGTCTGGATTTATTTTTATATTTTATCTTATTCTGACTACATTGCACAATAATAGTATACCAAACAGTGCAGTTTTACAAAATCTACTTAAATTTGCTTATATACTTGACTTTTCCTAAATTATCGGTTATAATTTAATTACAAGTTAAGCAAAGTTTAACTGCATTATATTCCTCATCTTTAAGTTTTACCTAAAAATCTGCTTATACATCTGCTTAAAAAAGGAGTTTAATTATGACAGACATAAAAATCATCGGCAATCCGCTCCCCAATATCCCGTGGCAGGACAAACCGTCAGACTGCAAAACACCCGTATGGAGAGCATCATGCAATCCTATAATAAAACGAAATCCTCTGCCAAACGTCGCACGTATTTTCAACAGTGCCGTAATGCCGTACAATGACGGATTTATCGGAGTTTTCCGTGGAGAACAGCGTGACGGTATGCCGCACATCTACCTCGGACACAGCCAAAATGCCATAGACTGGACGTTTGAGCCTGAAAAAATTCAGTTCACAAACGCTGACGGCGAGCCGTTTATGCCAATTTATGCATACGATCCACGTCTTGTTAAAATTGACGATACTTATTATATTATGTGGTGTCAGGACGAATACGGTGCATCTATCGGCATGGCGAAAACAACTGATTTCCGCAATTTCACACGGCTTGAAAATCCATTTCTGCCATATAACCGCAACGCAGTGCTGTTTCCGAGAAAAATCGGCGGCAATTTTGTTATGCTGTCACGTCCGTGCGATAATGCACACACCGCTTTCGGAGATATTTTTGTCAGTGAGAGCAAGGACATGGAGTTCTGGGGACATCACCGCCACGTCATGAGTCCGTCGCAGAACTGGTGGGAAAGCCTGAAAATCGGTGCAGGTGCTGCTCCGATTGAAACGGATAAGGGCTGGCTGCTTTTCTATCACGGCGTTGTAAATACCTGCAATGGCTACGTTTACAGTATCGGTGCGGCAATTCTTGATATTGACCAGCCGTCACGGGTGCTTCACCGCTGTTCAAATTATATTCTTGCTCCTGAAGAATGGTATGAGGAACGTGGATTCGTACCGAATGTCTGCTTTCCGTGTGCCACTCTGTGTGACGCAGAATCGGGAAGAATTGCCATTTACTACGGATGCGCCGACAGTTATGTAGGCATCGCTTTTACCACGATTTCTGAACTCTATGATTATATTCTCGAACATGATCAGCTTTCCGAAACTGATACTGAAATTGGTCTGAGATAGTCACAGAATTTGTTTTCAACAAACATAATATAAAAATGGGCAGTAAAATTCAGGTGCTTTTTCATCATTATGCACTAACGTTTTCCAAAACAATACATTCGCCGCCGTTTCCGATATATCGGGAACGGCATTTTCTATGCTTCTTTTTTGGCTCCTTCGTCATATTTAACAAGTACAATCTGCACAAGCCTTACAAAAATTTGAAAATCCATTGTCACAATGCACAAATACAGCTTGTTAATATTGGCTGTTTTACACTTAGTGTGCGAAATTCACTGACTTTTCCTGCATTTCTGCGAAAAATACTTGCAGTTTTTTGTGAAATGTGATAAAATATAGTGATGATTGAAAATGACTATACTTCATTTTTGAGACTATTTATAAAGGAGAACCTTATGGCAAAGATCAAAGCAGCTGTTATTTTTGGCGGCACTTCAAGAGAACACAAGCTTTCGCTCGCATCTGCCGCAGAAGTTATTCGCAATATTCCTGAAGATAAATACGAAGTCATCTGCATAGGAATCACAAGAAAGGGACGCTGGCTCTGCTATCCCGGTGACATCGACGATATCGCAACAGGCGACTGGGAACAGAATCCCGACAACACCTCTGCCATTATCTCCCCCGATCCGCTCCACAGAGGCATTATCCTCATCGAAAACGGCGAAGCCACTATAAGACGTATCGACGTTGTTTTCCCTGTACTCATCGGAAAAAACGGCGCTGACGGCACTTTACAGGGACTTCTCAATCTTTCAGGCATCCCGTATGTCGGAAGCGGTGTCCTTGCTGCATCATCGTGCATGGACAAATCACACATTCACATGGTCATGGATGACTATGACATCAAAACCGCTCCGTGGAAGCTCTTCACTCAGCGTGAACTGAGCGATATAGACGGAAAATGCCATGAGATCGCAGATCAGCTCGGCTATCCGCTTGTCGTGAAGCCTGCAAAAAGCGGTACAAGCGCAGGTACTACCCGTGCTGATAATTATGACGAACTGCTGACTGCTGTCAAAATAGCTTTTTCAAACGATAACAAAGTCGTTGTTGAAAAATTCGTAGGCGGCAGAAAGCTTGAAGTTGCTGTTTTCGGCTCGGATGCTCCGTTTGCATCGCCTGTGGGTGAGATTATCCGTGACTTCAAGGAATACGATCCGAACGAAGTTCATCAGAGTTCCGATGACTATATCACAGTTCCTGCCGATATCCCGTCTGAGCTTTCGGATAAGATACGTGAGACTGCTGTTGAGGCATATAAGGCGATGAGCTGCAAGGGACTTGCCCGTGTTGACTTCTTCCTTGCCGACAATGGCGAACTCCTTCTCAATAAGATAGGCACTGCTCCGGGACTCAGAAACAACAGCGTTTTCCCTATTCTTATGAGCAAAATGGGTATGCCGCTTGATGAAATAATCGATATGCTCCTTGAACAGGCTGTCGAAAATTCCGAAAGGACATACTGACACAAACGGCTCTGCACACGGTTTACAGCTTTTTATAAAGTGTGCCGACAATATATATTTTTAATGTATAAGGAGATAGTCAAATGAAAGAAAATATTTTGATTTCTCTGACAAGCGTTCAGTGGCAGGAGGACGAAAAAAGCGAGACCGAGCTGCTGACCAAAGCAAGACATTCAAAGGAAAACGGCTGGGACATAATCTCCTATGAGGATACCTCAGCTACCGGCTTTGAAGGTTCTGTGACAACTATCAGAGTTGATAACAGCCACAATGCTTCGATAACCCGTGTGGGTACTGCAAATTCTGTACTTTCGCTGGAGATCGGGCGCAAACACTTCTGCCAGTACGGTACACCCTACGGCAATCTCCAGATCGGCGTTTATACGCACGAGATAAGGAATACGATCGCCAAAGACGGAAAACTGTACCTCAAATATACACTTGACCTTAATTCCTCTTATCTGTCTGACAACGAAATTATCATGACAGTTCAGGAGCAATGACCTGCACTACAGGCTCTACCATAGAAAGGAACGTTACCAATGTCAGATTTAATAAAAAAAGCGTCATTACAGCTTCGTGAGATCATTATGGACGCTCTCGGCGCACTTGTTGCCGAGGAAGCTGTTCCCGCAGTTCCAATGCCTGATTTCAACATCGAGATACCTGCGGATAAGTCACACGGCGATTTCGCCGCAAATACCGCTATGGTTTGCGCAAAGGCTTTCAGAATGCCTCCAAGAAAAATCGCCGAACTCATTACTGAAAAAGCTCAGCTTGTCGGCACTATGTTTGAAAAATCAGAGGTCGCAGGCCCCGGATTCATGAACTTCTTCCTTGGCAGAAAATGGTTCTCCGAGGTCGTAGGAAATGTCCTTGACGAAGGCGATGATTACGGAAAAACTCAGCTTGGCGCAGGCAAAAAAGTCCTTGTAGAATTTGTATCTGCCAACCCGACAGGCCCTATGCATATAGGCAACGCAAGAGGCGGCGCTATCGGTGACTGTCTCGCAAGTGTTCTCCAGTGGGCGGGCTATCATGCAGAACGTGAATTCTATGTTAATG
>JAZUGG010000113.1:0-10466 GCA_045641105.1 Ruminococcus sp.
TCCACTAAACATAACCTGCATCCGTATTCTGTCAATCCCCAAGAAGTCAATAAACCCGTAACACCGCATATATACCGTTAAGAGAATGAGAATGTAACGCCATGGAAATATACATAAAACAACGTATTTAAGCCATTTCCGGCAATATTTTCATGGTGTGACAGGTTCGTCTTCTTTGAAAGCTATTTAAGTAACAAATATAAATAAAGAATTCACTATTTTTCTCAATGCTTCGCCATAAAAGAATCATCAGTCACACTATTTAAAAATGAATCCTATATGTCAATAAATATTAAACATACACACCTTTTATAATTATAATACAATATTCCGCTATTTGTCAAGATAAAACAAAAAAAATCCAAATCTTTGGCAATATTGCACTCTTTTAAACCTAAAAAATACTGTAATTTATATAACCAAAAAAATTTATAATTATCACTCTGATAATCGTGCAAATTATGACGTTTTTTCACGTGATTTCAGATTCCTTTTACGAGTTGCCTTTTTACATGGCGACTTTTTCTTTTTTTAGGGAGTTTTTAGAGGTGACCTAAATATAAAAAGAACTACATGTTTCACGAAATGGATGCAATCACTTTAAGGCAGTATTGCACAAAACATAATTTTATGTAATACTGCCTTATTTAAAATTTCTCTTTAACCACAAGAATTTGTGAAATACTGTAATATTCAAAGCACCTGACTGCTTCTGCGTTGATAACTTCGCCGCAGAATACTATCGGTACAGCCGGCGGACAGCTATATGCAATTTCAGCACAGATACGCCCTTTGCACTCTGAAACAGGCAGGCTCTCACCCATACTCAGTACCGCCTGACGGGGCGGCAATGCGAAGTGAGTGTTTTCCATGGATGGCGGTATTTCAGTAATCTCAGGCTTTTTAGGTATGCCGGACAACACACTGTACATTTTGTCAATCTCCTGAAAAGTATTTAGATATGACAACATGAGCACAACATGGTCTTTATCGGCAAATTCATGAATAATACCGTTTTTATTGAGTATATCGGCAATTTCAGCGCCGTAATAGCCGTATTTCTTTGCAGAAAGTGTAAGCTTCATCGGCTCATTTCCGCAGAATTTCCAGCCTTTTTCCAATAGATTCAAACGAATAGAATCAAGCTTTTTCATGATATTAAGCAGTTTCTCGCTAAAATTATCTACAAGTATTGAATTACACATATCAAGTGATTCAAGAATAAGATAACTTGGACTTGTCGAAGCAAAAAGTGACATTGCCGCTTTGACACGAGGCACGAAAAAATCTGTGTATTTCGCCGAAAAATGAATATATGCTCCCCCTGTCAGAACAGGGAGCGTCTTGTGTGCCGAATCACAGCATATATCTGCTCCAAGTGCAATCGGATGCTGTGACGTTTCAAGAAAATGAAGATACGCTCCGTGTGCATTGTCCACAATCAAAAGCACACCATATCTGCGACAGACCTCTGAAATTGACCGAATATCCGCAATATTTCCAAGATAATCAGGACTTGTTACATAGAGTGCTGAAGGTTTAGGATATGTATTTCTGAAAAAATCATCAATTGTCTGAACATCAATATGCTGCGAAAGCAGTCCGTCATCTGCTTTGCCATTCACCCAAACAGGCTGAAAATCAAGCAATACCGCTGCAGTCATAAAAGAGCGGTGAACATTTCTGAATGCCGCAATAACAGGTTCTTTTCCGTTAAAAACAGCATACTGCACCGCAAGGTAAAGCATAGTCCTGATGCATAACGATGAACCTTCCGTTGAATAAAATGTCGGGCATCCGAAAATATCAGATGCATTCTTCTCACTTTCGGCAATAATTCCCTCAGGAGCAAAAAGTTCGTCTGCACCGCCTATTTCCGTTATATCGTAAGGCTCACAGCCAAGAAAAATCTGTCCCTTGTGGGCGGGCATATGCATTCTTGATGGTCTGCTTTCCGCATACTTTTTCGCAAAATCATAAATCGGCGTGTTCATTTTCCAAGCTGCTCTACAGCCGCAAGCATTATTGCGCATTCCATGCGTTTTTTGAATAGTTTGCAACCGCTTTCATATACTCCACGAACTGAGCCTGATGCGTGATATGCATTTGCTGCACACCCTCCCGAACAGTAAAGTTTCGCCCAGCATCCACGGCATTCCTCTCTTGCATATACATTGCAGGCAGCAAAATCAGCCTGAACTTTCTTGTTTTCTACGCCTTTCCATACATCTCCAAGCTTGAAAGCACTGTCTCCTACAAACTGATGACATGGATACAGCTCGCCTGACGGAGTTACTGCCATGTACTCAGTTCCCGAACCACATCCCGAAATTCGCTTATAAATACACGGACCACCTTTAAGGTCAAGCATATAGTGATAGAATGTGAACGGCTCACCTTCCCTGCGTTTCTCAAGCATGAGCTGTGCAAGTTTCTCATACTGCTCAGATACAATTTTCAGGTCATCATCTGTTAATGCAAATGGATCATCAGGCGGACACACCACAGGTTCCATGCTGAGTTCACGGAAGCCGAGAGAAAGCATCGTCTTAATATCTTCAAGAAAATCCGGATTTTCATGTGTGAACGTTCCACGCATATAATAATTCCTGTGTCCCCTTGCAGTTACAAGTTTGCGGAATTTAGGTATAATACGTTCCCAGCTGCCGTTTCCTTCGTGGTCAACTCTGAAACGGTCATGGACAGACTGCCTTCCGTCAAGTGACAGAACGACATTAGAACACTCACGGTTTGCAAATTCAATTACATCATCATCAATAAGCATACCATTTGTTGTAAGAGTAAACCTGAAATTCTTATTGTGCTGTTTTTCGATGCTTCGTGCGTATGCAACAAGATCTTTTACTACCTGAAAATTCATAAGAGGTTCTCCACCGAAAAAGTCCACTTCAAGATTATGGCGTGTACCCGAATTTGCTATGAGAAAATCAAGTGCCTGTCTGCCTGTTTCAAATGACATGAGACTGCTTTCGCCATGATATTTTCCCTGACTTGCAAAGCAGTAGGAGCAGTTCAGATTACAGCAATGCGCTATATGCAGGCATAGTGCTTTGATAACGCCTGATGTGCGCTCCTTCAGTTCGCCTGCCATGTGGACAAATGTATCCGGAGCAAACAGCTTTCCGGTGTTTTTCAGTTCTGTGATATCTTCATAGCAGCCGGAAATATCCTCAATATCTGCATCTTTGTATTTATCTGATATTATGCGTATTACCTCATCACGGCTGTTGTTTTCATATTCTGCTATCATATCATAAGCAAGTGCATCGACAACATGAACACTTCCCGAACAAACATCAAGAACTATATTGAAGCCGCCGCATTTATACTGATGTATCATATTTTTCATCCTTTCACCAAAAGAACCGCCTGTTACAGCGGTTCTTTCTGTTTATCAGTTCTTGTCAGCAGCTTTTTCACACTGCTGGTTTGCTATACCGCAGCTTGTCTTGCAGGCTGACTGGCATGATGTCTGACATTCACCGCATCCGCCGTTCTTTGCACTTTCACAGAGACTGCGTGTATCAAGTGTCTGAATATGCTTCATATATCTTTCCTCCTTTTACCTTAAGGCATATCCAAAGCCGCTTCTGAAAAAACGGAGTTTTTTGATGCCTTTTAATTATAATATTATTATATCATACACTATTCTTTGTTGTCAAGTTTATCCTATAAATATTTATATGATTAGATTAATTAATTTATTATAGCATTTTATGACTTGATTTTTATATATTTCAATGCTATAATTAAAATGGTCTTTTGTACAAATTTTTCATATTAGACCTATTCACAGCATTGACATACATAAATTTGCAGAAACAGGGTGGTAGTTCATTTGTATGAAAATGCTTATGGTCACTTCTAAAAAACTTCTGAGAAAAACAGTTTTTTAGAGATGCCTTAATTATGTAACAGGAGGTAATTTACATGAAAAAACGAAAGCGTTTGTTAAGCATGGTATTGTCTGCTTCGATATTATCATCGTTCCTGCCGGACAGTGTTCCGCTTAGCAATACCAATGCTGCACCAAGCGAAGTGGGCGAAGTTTCGGAAATTGAAGCACAGACTCCATCCGAAGCGATAAGGATCTCACGTGAACCATTAACAGAAATGGAAACTGGTTCAGAAGAAAAACTTTTAAGCCTTGACTGGGAGCACGTCGGCAATGGAAAAGGCAAGGTCGATGACAACATAGGAGATTTGCGAGCCCTTCTGGAGGCACCTGAAGCTAAAAAAATCGTCCTGACAGAAGATATCACCGAAAAATACCAGAAATCAGCATGGGAAGAAATTGTCGTACAGGCCGATAAAATTCTTGACCTTAACGGCCACACTATCAAATTCAGCGACGACACAAACAGAACAGGTGACTATAAACAGTCATCAAATTCAGATGATTTCCGTGATTCACTGATTGAAATTATTGGCGGAACCCTTACCATCATTGATTCAAGCAAGGAACAGACAGGCAGTATGCTGATCGACGGCTATATGATAAATCCGTATAAGCACAGAATAAAGAGTTATACTACCCGTGACCTTTTCAATGTTTCAGGCGGTAATCTCGTTATCTATGGCGGTACATTCCGTGCAGGACGAAGCAAGAATCAGTATGATGATTCATTCAGTCCAAGCAAGCTGAAAACTGTTATAAGTTCGGCTGTCGCACTTGGTACTAACATCGCAGGATATGCAACAGGTGTAAGCAGTGCCGTTTCAGCGTATGAATCAGCTTCAGGCTCGCTGGAACGCATCATGACAGCTGCATCCAAGCTTGATAATGAGGACGGCAAGGACAACAGCGATCCGGGACAGCAAGAGGTTTCTGTAGGGAAAACTACTACACCTCAGGCAAATAACGTGCTTGACTTGGAAAAACCGTCTCCTGACGGCGCAGAAAAGAAAAGAGACGTTACAGTAAACGAAAAACAAGAGACAAAAAATGACAAGAACGGCGATAAAGGCGAAAACAAGCCGAAAGATGACGGACTTTCAAAAGCCGAAGATACTGCCGAAAAAATTTCTAAGGCACAAAAAAATCTGTCAGAGGCTGAAAAGAGCAAGGTTAATGCTATTTTTGACAAGACTGCGATTGAGCCTATGGTTCAAGAAGCATTTAAACTGACAGAAAGTATTATCGGCCTTTTTGAAAAAAATGACAGTACTCTTGTTACACAGTCATTCCTCGGTACTGTTGCAAAAGTCGGCAAAGGCGCTACATTCGTAAGCTATGGCGGTACTTTCATCGGTTATGGTATGACTCCGAGTGAACGTAATTCCGTAATCGAAGTTTCTCCTGACGGACAGGCTTACATTTTCGACGGTACATTTGAAGGCAGAGCCGGTGCAAATGTATTCAACGAGGTACAGTATGTTTCAAATTATGCATCTGCTGACAATTCTTTTATGTATACCGTTTCAAGAGATGAAAACGGCGAAATTAAAAAAACTGCTCAAAGTATTAAGCTCCCTGAAAGTGAACTGGGCGGAATGAGAGTAATGACAGTTGATCCGTCTGATGAAACAAAGCTTGTAAATACGGACAATATCATGGTTCGTGGCGGTACTTTCAGAACTAATTCCGAACTTATCATGCTCGGACTCAACGAATCAAATGAGGGCACTGATGACCACGATACCGATACTCTTACAGTATTCCCCGGCACTCCGGGCTGTGTGAATCTCGGCGTTGAATCCTATGACGAAAACTTTATCCGTGACGGACGTATACAGCTTGTTGATGAATGGGGCGAAGGAAAGCTTGTTCTCATTGACGACGAGCTTATAGATGAAGATATTTATCATTACCGTCTGTTCTGCTCTGATGCTGAACTGCGTCATAAGGAATATCTTACTGTAAAACCTAACCATGTCGGTGAGACAGACAGCGACGGCAATATCGTAAAGCGCAGTGATGCACTTTCAAACTCATCTCATTCTCTCGTGCTTCAGACACGTTATAATAACGGCGATACGAGTGATGCAGGGGAAATGGCAGACCTTATGTCATGGTATGACAAAAACGATGATGCATGTTCCTGCTATAAAGAGAAAATGACCGCTGAAGAAAAACAGCAATACAAAAATGTCCGCAGTATCTATGGTTCAGACGAGAAGTTCTTCTTTTATGAGTTCGACTCAAATCAGAAGGGCAAATATTACGTCGTGCCGCAGCTCTCAACTGTTGACGTGAACGGAAAAATTGCAGATTCTTCTGATGCATGGTACTATAAGACGCCTCTTGACTGTGACGGCAATGTGATAGATTCTTTTGTTGATTCAGATCTGTTCTATAAAGGTACGGATAAATCAGGCAAAACACAAGCAGTCTATTCAAAAGACTATGGATCACTGGAAGATCTTGCCGATTACTGTAAAGATGAGTTTAATATCTCTAACGGCGGCAATTTTTACTATAGTCAGCAGAACTTTGCAAGCAGTCTCCGCTGGATAAATGTTGAAGTATACCGTGTTGATCCGCTTACAAGAGAAAATATCAGCAAAGACGGTTCAAGACTTTCAAGCGGCAAGGATGTTGAACCTGTTTACAGCAGATCATTCGGCTGTGAGGGCGGCTATACCAATCCGTTCTATCTGAAGGATTTCGATGTTGATTACAAGGCAGGCGAAATGTACCGTATTGTATTTAATATTGATGAATACTGCAAATACGGCAACATTAAAGGCGATTTTGAAAATCAGCTCCCTGTTGCAAGTGCAGCAAGCTCTATCATGTTCCTCTGTACAAGCCAGGACGAACAGAGGGTAAGCGATGGATCGTCTATTTTCAGAAGCAATGACTATACTCCTCTCCAGTGGGTAACTCCTCCTCTTCCGGGCAAAGAGGCAAAGGTCGAGATAGTCAACGGAAGCGCTGACAGACGTGACTATATGAAGAGACGTATTTTCGATGTTTACTATCAGTGGTTCGCTGTTGATCCGCAGACAGGCGAGGAAATCCAGTTCGCAGGCATCACAGGAAAGAACGAACAGGAAATACTTGATGATATGGAACTCAAAAACGCCGAAAACTATGAATTTCATAAGCTTAGACTCGATGAAGCTGAAAATTCAGACGGCGGTATTATCAGAAACGACTTCCTTAATACTGTAAAGCCTGATGATAAGAATACATATGATTCAAACGGTCTGCCGCATGATCCGAAGGAATGGAACTGCGGAATGGTTCACGCATATACCGACAGAACCATAAGTGACCTTGAAGATAACATGGCTTTATCCGATAACAACTATCTGTATTCCGCAAGCGATACCTGTTATATCCCTGAAAAATACAAGGGCTATGATATCTATGTAAAGGCAATTGTTATCAATAACTTCTGGCCTAAGAACTTTGACCATAAGCAGACATTCACTTCACATAAGAGTCTTACGGAAATTACCAATGATAAGGTAATGTTTGACAGTGCGAAAATAAACAGTTACATCGAAGAACTTATCAGAGACGGAAAAACCATCAAAAAGGTAATTTTCACTTCAAACATTCCAAGCAGTGATATTCCGAAGGATGCTGTTTCACTTAACGAACTTGGCACAGTAAAGGCGTTCGTTTCAAAGGGAACAGATGTATATGTAACAACTGTTTTTGACGGTCGAAAGGCTGTTGTCAGTGAAAATAGCGACAGTATGTTTGAAACCGAACGCTACAGAACTATTGAAACTATCGACTTTGACGGACTTGAATTTGAAAACGCAGGATCCTTTGACTCGATGTTCGCAAATCAGTGTTATATTGAATCGATCAATTTCAGAAATGCAAATACAAAGAACGTTAAAGACATGGATAATATGTTTGTCGGATGTGAAGCACTTAAAGAACTTGATCTGAGTTCATTTGATACTTCAAATGTTACGGATATGAGAGAGATGTTTGCATACTGTTATGATCTTGAAAAAATCGATCTTTCTTCATTTGATACTTCAAATGTAACTGATATGCGTCAGATGTTTGACGAATGCACTTCTCTTAAAAAACTTGACCTTTCAAATTTCGATACATCAAATGTAACAGATGTGTCTTTTATGTTTGCTAATTCAGGCATTGAGGAGCTGAATCTTGCAGGATTTGATATAAGCAATGTTGAGAATTTCAGCGGTATGTTCAAAAATACTCCGAATCTCAAAAAAATCGTATGCACAGACGAACAGCTTGAAATTTTCAAGAAAAAAGGCAGTCTTGATGCTTCTGTAACGAACTATGTACCTGATGAGTACCTCACTTTTGACAAGGAAATGTTCAGCGATGCCGTCAAGGCTTACATGAAAAAAGAAAACGGTGTAAAGAAAATTAAATTTGTTCAGTATACCGACAGCTATTTTGGTTCTGTTCCGCTTAACAGCGCAGGCGGCGTAATTGCAAGCTATTCAAACGACGGAACAATGACTGTGACACAAAAATACGGCGAAAGCTACAAACTCTATGCTCCTGATGACTGTTCCGAACTTTTCAGTGACAATGTTGCTGAATATGACTTCACCGGACTGGATACTTCTCATGTAACAAATATGAGCAAGATGTTCAACTTGAATACAACAGTCAAAAAGCTTGATCTTTCTTCATTTGATACAACGAATGTCACAAGCGTAAACAATATATTCAGTTTGTGTACTTCACTTGAAGAAGTTGATCTTTCTGGCTGGAATACAGAGAACCTGACTGATATGGGTTCTATGTTCGCACTTTGCGCTAAGCTGAAAAAGGCTGACCTTTCATCATTCAATACCAAAAATGTAACGAATATGAGCGGACTTTTCTTATTATGCACTGTAGAGGAAGCCGATGTTTCTTCATTCGATACAAGCAGTGTCCGCAATATGTCATGTATGTTCGCAGCTTGTCCGGAACTTGAAACTATTGATATCTCATCATTTGATTTAAGTAATGTTGAATCTGTCGGCGGTATGTTTACTTTATGCACAAGCTTGAAATCAATTGTAATGCCAACGGATACAAATACTGATAAATGCCGTGACTTCTCTGTAATGTTCAGCGGAGATGAAGCACTTGAAAGCATTGACCTTACTCCGTTCACTACTTCTAATGCTGAAAAGATGAATGATATGTTCAATGGATGCAAGGCTTTGAAAACTATTGACCTTTCAGCATTTATCACGGACAATGTTAAGGATACAAGCAATATGTTCAAGGACTGCGAGTCACTTGAAACAATCGACACAACTAAATTTGACACAGGAAAAGTTACGAATACAACGGGTATGTTCATGAACTGTACTTCCGTCAAGGAACTTGATCTCAGGTCTTTTGACATTACTAATGTTACAAAGATGACTGATATGTTCACAGGTGCTGATGCAATTGAAAAGGTTGACTGTTCAGAAGCTGACTTTGAAAGATATCAGAAAGAAGGCGGCCTCAACCCGAATCTTAAACCTGTAACAACAACTACCACCACAACCACCACAACGACCACCACAACAACTACTACATCTACTACTACAACTACAACAACAACAACAAAGCCTACAACCACATCTACCACGACAACTACAACCACGACCAAGCCTACAACTACATCTACTACGACAACTACAACCACGACCAAGCCGACAACTACATCTACTACTACTACTACAACGACCAAGCCGACAACCACATCTACTACTACAACTACAACAACGACAACTACCACAACGACAAAGCCAACAACTACATCTACTACTACGACAACAACGACAACAAAGCCGACAACTACATCTACTACTACAACTACAACAACCACAAAGCCGACAACTACATCTACTACTACAACTACAACAACGACAAAGCCTACAACTACATCTACTACGACAACTACAACAACGACAACAAAACCAACAACTACATCTACTACGACAACTACAACAACGACAAAGCCTACAACCACATCTACTACTACGACAACAACGACAAAGCCTACAACCACATCTACTACTACGACAACAACGACAACAAAGCCTACAACTACATCTACCACGACAACAACGACTACAACCAAGCCAACAACCACATCGACAACATCTACAACAACTGAAACAACTACCGAATCATCTACAACCACATCGACAACAACCACAACAACTGAAACAACTACCGAATCATCTACAACCACATCGACAACATCTACAACAACTGAAACAACTACCGAATCATCCACAACCACATCGACAACATCTACAACAACTGAAACAACTACCGAATCATCTACAACCACATCGACAACAACCACAACAACTGAAACAAGTCGGAGGCCAAGCGGTCTTAGGAAGACAAGCAAGTTGTTCAACTCCTTGGCTCACAGAACGACATGGCTACGATCCGACTTTACCGAATCATCCACAACCACATCGACAACATCTACAACAACTGAAACAACTACCGAATCATCTACAACCACATCGACAACAACCACAACAACTGAAAC
>JAZUGG010000114.1:0-26222 GCA_045641105.1 Ruminococcus sp.
ATGCAGATAACTGATACAATCGCTGATCTTTTAACAAGAATTCGCAATGCGAATACTGCAAAGCACGCCACTGTTGACGTTCCCGCTTCAAGAGTTAAGAAGGACATCACACAGATCCTCGTTGATGAGGGTTATGTAAAGAGCTTCCAGCTCATGCAAGACGGTAAGCAGGGTGTTATCAGAATCACATTAAAATACGGTGACAACAAGTCACCTGTTATAACAGGTCTCAGAAGAGTTTCTAAGCCTGGTCTGCGTATCTATTCAAGCTGCGCAGATATGCCAAAGGTAAGAAAAGGCCTTGGCATCGCAATCGTTTCAACTTCAAAGGGAATCGTTACAGACAAGAAAGCAAGAGAGCTTAATGTCGGCGGCGAAGTTCTCGCATACATCTGGTAAGGAGGAAGCTGATATGTCAAGAATCGGTAAAATGCCTATTAGCGTTCCTGCTGGTGTAGAAGTAAAGAATGAAAACAACTGCATTACAGTAAAAGGACCTAAGGGTACACTTACAAAACAGTTCAACACAGAACTCGGCATCAATGTTGAGGCTGGCGTTATCACTGTTACAAGACCTAACGACGATAAGAAGTATCGTTCACTCCACGGTCTTACAAGAACTCTCATCGCTAACATGGTTGAGGGTGTTACAAACGGATATTCAAAGACTCTTGAAATCGAAGGTGTCGGCTACCGTGCTGCAAAGCAGGGCAACAAGCTCAACCTTAACCTCGGTTTCTCACATCCTGTTGTTTTTGAGGATACAGATGCTATCAAGCTTGAAGTTCCTCAGCCAAACAAGATCATCGTAACAGGTATCGACAAGCAGGCTGTAGGTCAGTATGCAGCTGAGATCCGTGAAATGCGTCCGCCTGAGCCGTACAAGGGCAAGGGTATCAGATATGCCGGCGAACATATCATCCGCAAGGAAGGTAAAGCTGGTAAGGGCAAGAAGTAATTAAAAGGAGTACATTGCTATGGTTAAGAAATATGACAGCAATAAGGCAAGATTAAAGAGACACCGCAGAGTTCGTGCTAAGATCTCAGGAACTGCCGAGCGTCCTCGTCTCAATGTGTTCCGTTCAACAAAGCACATCTATGCTCAGCTTATCGATGATGTAAACGGCGTTACTCTTGCTTCTGCATCAAGCATGGATAAGGGCTTTGAGGGTAATGGCGGAAACGTTGAAGGTGCCCGCAAGGTTGGCGAGATGATCGCTAAAAATGCTGCTGATAAGGGTATCAGCGAGGTTGTTTTCGACAGAGGCGGCTACCTCTACCACGGAAGGGTTCAGTCTCTCGCCGAAGGTGCAAGAGAAAACGGCTTAAAGTTCTAAGAGGGAGGTAAAACAATGGCTAATATTGAAACACAGGCTCCTGAGTTTGTCGAGAAGGTTGTTGCTATCAACCGTGTATCCAAGACTGTTAAGGGCGGCCGTATCATGAAGTTCTCAGCTCTCGTAGTTGTAGGCGACGGCAATGGTACAGTAGGCTTCGGTCTCGGTAAGTCAGGCGAAGTTCCTGACGCTATCCGTAAGGGTATCGAGGATGCTAAGAAGAACCTCGTTAAAATAGCTCTTAAGGGAACAACTATCCCACACGAAATCGTAGGTGCTTTCGGTGCCGGCAGAGTTCTTATGAAGCCTGCTGCTCCTGGTACCGGTGTTATCGCCGGCGGTCCTGTTCGTGCCGTAATCGAAGTTGCAGGTATCAAGGATATCAGAACAAAGTCACTTCGTTCAAATAATCCTTGCAACGTTGTAAGAGCAACAATCGACGGTCTCGTAAACTGCGCATCTGCTAAGGATGTTGCTGCTAAGAGAGGCAAGTCCGTTAAGGAAATTTTAGGTTAAGGAGGCAGTAACAAATGGCTAAGAATATCAAGCTCACAAAGAGTCTCATCGGTAGAAAGAAAGACCAGATCGCTACTGCACAGTCACTTGGCCTGAGAAAGGTCGGCGACGTTACAACTCAGCCCGACAATGCTCAGACACAGGGCAAAATAAACAAGATCTCACACCTCGTTGAGGTTACAGAAGCGTAAACAAGGAGGTGCAACGATATGAAAATACATGAATTAACTCCAGCTGCTGATTCCAACAAGGCTGTAAAGCGTATAGGCAGAGGCCACGGTTCAGGAAACGGCAAAACTGCAGGTAAAGGTCACAAGGGACAGAACGCAAGAAGCGGCGGCGGCGTAAGAATCGGATTTGAAGGCGGACAGATGCCTCTCGCAAGAAGAATTCCTAAGAGAGGTTTCCACAACATCTTTGCTTCCGAATATGCTATCGTAAACGTATCCGACCTTAATAAGTTCACTGACGGAACAGAGGTTACAACAGAGCTTCTCATCGCTTCAGGCCTCGTTAAGAAGGTTTGTGACGGCGTTAAGATCCTCGGCAACGGAGAACTTACTGCAAAATTAACTGTAAAGGCTGCTAAATTCTCACAGAGCGCTATCGAAAAAATCGAAAAGGCTGGCGGGAAAGCAGAGGTGATCTGATGTGTTTCAGACTTTGAAGAAGGCCTGGGGCGTACCCGAGATCCGTAAAAAGATCTTATACACATTATTTATGATCTTCCTGTTCAGACTCGGCGGTGCAGTTGCTGTACCGTTCCTCAACACAGAGGTCGTTTCCTCATGGATGGACAGAAATGCTTCCAACGGAAACTTCCTTGAGTATCTGAACGTTCTCAGCGGCGGTGCTCTTTCAAAAGCAACCGTGTTCTCACTTTCAATTCAACCATTCATCAACTCGTCAATTATCATGCAGCTTCTTACTTATGCACTTCCTCCGCTTGAACGTCTCCGTGACGAAGGCGAGGAGGGCAGAAAGAAACTCGACAAGATAACAGGTGTCGTTTCAATGATACTTGCAGTTGTAATGTCATACGGCTACTACGCTGCACTCAGCAACATGAAGGATGACAACGGCGTTACAGCTCTGAAATATACAAGCGGCGGATACATGGTATTCTCTGCATTCGTTATCATTCTCTGCTTCATCGCAGGTGCTATGATAGTTGTATGGATGGGTAACAGAGTAAGCGAGAAAGGTATCGGAAACGGTATCTCAATTCTCCTTTTTGCCGGTATCGCAGCAAGATTCCCGAGCGATGCAGGCTTACTCATCACTCTTACTAAAGAAAATCCAAGCAAATACTTATTCGTATCTCTTGGTTATCTCGTATTCATTATTGCAGAAATCGCTTTCATCGTCTTCCTCAACGAGGCTGAAAGACGTATCCCGATACAGTACGCTAAGCGTGTTGTCGGAAGAAAGCAGTACGGCGGACAGAAAACTCATATTCCGATAAAGGTTATCATGAGCGGCGTTATGCCAATTATCTTCGCTATGTCCCTTATGTCCATCCCACAGGTAATCCAGCTTTTCGCCGGTCAGCCTACAGAGGCTAAGGGCTTCTACTATCACTTCTGCAAGTTCTTCAGCACAAGAAGCTTCGGTTACGCAGCTATCTACTTCGTGCTTATCATTGCATTCAACTTCTTCTATGTATCTATTCAGTACAATCCGATAGAGATCGCAAACAATCTCCGTCAGTCAAACGGCGGTATCCCGGGTATCAGACCTGGTAAGCCAACTTCTGACTATATTCAGAGAGTACTTAACAAGATCACACTGGTTGGTGCATTCTTCTTAGGCGTTATCGCTGTTATCCCGATTTTCATCTCGATAGCAGACGAACAGCTCGCATCACTTTCAATGGGCGGTACAACAATACTCATCGCAGTATCAGTTGCACTTGAAACTACAAGAACTCTTGAATCACATCTTATGATGCGTCACCACAAGGGCTTCTTAAAGTAAAAGGAGGACCGTAATTATGAACCTTATCTTTTTAGGCGCTCCCGGCGCAGGCAAGGGTACACAGGCAGAGGTCGTTTCCGACGCACTGAATATCCCACAGATCTCAACAGGCAATATCCTCAGAGAAGCAGCAAAGAACGGTACTGAGTACGGTCTTAAAGCTAAGGCAGCTATGGATGCCGGCGCTCTCGTTTCTGATGATATCGTTATCGGTATCCTCAAGGAGAGAATTGCTGAGGACGACTGCAAGGGCGGTTTCATCCTCGACGGTTTCCCGAGAACTGTTCCGCAGGCTGAGGCACTCGACGCTATGGGAATCAAGATCGACAAGGTAATCGAGATCTTCGTTCCTGATGAAACTATCAAACAGAGAGTTTCAGGCAGACGTGTTTGTCAGGGATGCGGTGCTTCCTACCACATTGAATACAAACCTACAAAGGTTGAAGGTATCTGCGACAAGTGCGGCGACAAGACTATCGTTCGTAAGGACGACCAGCCTGAAGTTGTTCTCGACAGACTCGCAACATACCATGAAAAAACAGCTCCTCTCAAGGACTACTACGAAAAACAGGGCAAGCTTGTTACCGTAGAAGGTCAGGAGGAAGTTGCCGATACTTCTAAGCTCACACTTGCTGCTGTAGGAGTATGAAATAAATGAGCATAACTATTAAGTCAAAGTCCGAGTTAGCCATAATGCGTGAAGCAGGTAAGATTACCTGCGGCGCAATATGGTATGCGGGCGAAAGATTGAAACCGGGAATGTCAACACTCGATGTTGACAAGCTGATCGGCGAGTATTATGCCCGCCATAACAGCAAATCCTGCTTCAAAGGTCTTTACGGATTTCCAGCAAATGCCTGTATCTCAGTCAATGAGGAGGTCATTCACGGAATCCCGAAGGCAAGCCACAGGCTTAAAGAAGGCGACATAGTAAGCATCGACACGGGAGCTGCGTACAAGGGCTTCAATGGAGACAGCTGCTGGACCTTTCCTGTTGGTAAAATTTCTGATGAAGCTAAAGCATTGCTTGAGGTTACGGAACAGTCCCTTTACGAAGGTATTGCTCAGGCTCAGGTTGGCGCAAGAATCGGAGATATTTCTCATGCTGTTGAAGAGTACTGTGCTTCACGAGGCTACGGAATCGTAAGAAATTACTGCGGCCACGGTATCGGCAGAGAAGTTCATGAATCACCGGAAGTACCGAACTACGGACGTGCAGGTCACGGCCCGAGACTGGTTGCCGGTATGACGATCTGCATAGAGCCCATGATAAATGTCAAGGGAGACGAGGTTCGTGTCATGAAAGACAACTGGACTGTCGTCACAAAAAGTGGTTCACTTTCAGCTCATTTTGAGCACGCTATCGCAATAACTCCTGACGGTCCCGTTATTTTGACACAGCCCTGACGGAGGACAACATAGTGAAGCTGGAAATAGGCTCGGTCGTAATGGCGGAGGCGGGACGTGACAGCGGAGGATACTTCGCAGTTACCGCTCTTGATAACGGCTATTGTTTCATTGCCAACGGAAAAAGCCGCAGGCTTTCTTCTCCGAAGCGAAAGAACATAAAGCATATCCGCATTACGGACAGTATGATTGATTTAAACGATATAACTGATAAAAAACTCAGAACTCTGCTGAAACAGTTCGGCGGTTGTGAGTAAAGGAGGTTATGACAAGTGTCAAAGGAAGATGTAATCGAGGTTGAGGGCGTTGTTACAGATGCTCTGCCAAATGCAATGTTTAAGGTTCAGCTTGAAAATGGTCATGAGGTTCTCTCCCATGTATCAGGCAAGCTCAGAATGAATTATATCAGAATCGTTCCAGGCGATAAGGTCAAGCTTGAAATGTCACCCTATGACCTTTCAAAAGGCCGCATCACTTGGCGTGTAAAGTAATAAATACACAAGGACAGACGGTAAAACGTATGTCCGTCCGCTAAGGGAGGTATTTTAAATGAAAGTAAGACCTTCAGTAAAACCTATTTGCGAAAAATGCAAGGTTATTAAACGTAAAGGCAGAATTATGGTAATCTGCGAAAATCCAAAGCATAAGCAGCGTCAGGGTTAATTCCCGATGCATTAATGGAGGTGCAATTAATATATGGCAAGAATAGCCGGTGTTGACCTTCCAAAGAATAAGAGAATCGAAATCGGTCTCACTTATATCTACGGAATCGGTCGTCAGACTGCAACAGACATCCTCGCTAACACAGGCGTAAATCCTGACGTAAGAGTTAAGGATCTCGCTGAGGAGGATTTAGCTAAGCTTCGTGACTATATCGACGCAAACTACACTGTAGAGGGTGACCTCCGCCGTGAAGTTGCTCTCAACATTAAGAGACTTGTTGAAATAGGCTGCTACAGAGGCGTTCGTCATCGTAAGGGTCTCCCAGTAAGAGGTCAGAGAACTAAGACAAACGCAAGAACCCGCAAGGGCCCTGTTAAGACTATCGCTAACAAGAAGAAGTAAGGAGGTTATGAACTTTGGCACAGCAGAAGGGTAAAAAGGTTACAACCGTCAGAAGACGCAGAGAGCGTAAGAATATCGAAAGCGGCGCAGTTCATATTCAGTCCACTTTCAATAACACAATCGTAACCATTACAGATACAGCAGGTAATGCAATTTCATGGGCAAGCGCAGGCGAGCTCGGCTTCAGAGGTTCAAAGAAGTCAACTCCTTTCGCAGCACAGACAGCAGCAGAAACAGCTGCTAAGGCTGCTATGGAGCACGGTCTCAAGAACGTTGAAGTATACGTTAAAGGTCCTGGCGCAGGCCGTGAGGCTGCCATCAGAGCACTCCAGACCGTTGGTCTTGAAGTTAAGATGATCAAGGACGTTACACCAATCCCACACAATGGTTGCCGTCCGCCTAAGAGACGTCGTGTCTGATTAAATGGAGGTGTTTTAAAATGGCAGTACAGAAAGAACCTATTCTTAAAAAGTGCAGATATCTGGGCATCAGCCCGGCTGTTATGGGCGTTTCAAAGAAGGAGTCAATCCGTTTCAAGAACGCTGTTAACAGAAAGAAGATTTCCGAATACGGACTCCAGCTCAAGGAAAAGCAGAAGCTCAAGTTCATCTATGGTGTTCTTGAAAAGCAGTTCTACCACTACTTTGAGATCGCTTCAAAGATGGAAGGCAAAGCCGGTGACAACCTTATCACTTGCCTCGAATCCAGACTTGACAGCGTTATATTCAGAATGGGCCTTGCTCTTACAAGACGTGAAGCAAGACAGCTCGTTGTTCACAGCCACTTCACTGTAAACGGCAAAAAGGTAAATATTCCTTCCTACAGAGTTAAAGTCGGCGACGTTATCGCTCTTAAGGAAAACGACAGAACTTCTGAGAAGTTCAAGGCTACAGTAGAGGAAACCAAGGACAGACTCGTTCCGATCTGGCTCACAGCCAACAAGGACGATTTCTCTGCTAAGGTTAATCGTCTCCCATTAGCTGAGGATATTGACTACGAGGTAGCTACTCACCTCATCGTCGAGTTGTACTCCAAGTAATCCTTTAAGGGTTCTTGATCTTACAACACTCGAAATAAACATTTATTGCGAAATAGGAGGGTTTTTATGCTGGAAAAAATTAATAAGCCTGATATTGAAATTGTCGAGCTTAAAAGTGACGGCAAATACGGCAAATTCGTTTTAGCACCGCTGGAGCGTGGATACGGAATCACACTTGGAAACAGCCTCAGACGTGTGCTGCTCTCCTCACTTCCGGGTGTGGCTGTAACATCTGTAAAGCTTTCGGGCAAGGACGGTACAGTACACCACGAGTTATCAACTATTCCGGGCGTTAAGGAAGACGTTACCGAAATAATCCTCAGTATTAAAGGACTGACAGCTAAGCTCTACGGCGAAGCTCCTAAGACAGTCTATATAGAAGCAGAGGGCGAATGCGAAATTACCGCAGGCGACATAAAAACCGATTCTGAGGTTAATATCCTTGATCCGGGTATGCATATTGCAACACTCGGCAAGGACGCAAAGCTCTACATGGAAATTACAATCGACAAGGGCAGAGGATATGTTTCAGCCGAGCGCAATAAGAAACAGATCAATTTCCCTGTTGATGTAATTGCTGTAGACAGCATCTATACTCCTGTTCTCAAGGTAAACTACACTGTAGAGGACACAAGACTCGGTCAGGTTACCGACTATGATAAGCTTACTATGGAAGTATGGACAGACGGTACTATCTCCGCTAAGGAAGCTTTATCACAGGCAGCCAATCTCCTCAACGAGCATCTGAAGCTGTTCATCGACCTCTCAGAGGAAGCAGGACTTGCTGAAGTTCTTGTCGAAAAGGACGAAAAGGGCAAGGAGAAAATCCTTGAGATGACCATTGAGGATCTTGACTTATCGGTACGTTCATTCAACTGCTTGAAGCGTGCCGGAATTAATACCGTGGATGACTTGATCAACAAGTCTGAGGAAGAAATGATGAAGGTTAGAAACCTTGGAAAGAAATCCTTCGACGAGGTTAAGGAAAAGCTTCAGTCACTGGGCTTTGACCTCAGCTCAGAAGAGGAATAAACACACAATGTACACAGTCGTGTACTGATTTCAAAAAAGGAGTGAATACAATGCCGGGTACAAGAAAGCTGGGCAGAACATCTGACCATAGAAAGGCTATGCTCAGAGGCATGGTAACTTTCCTTCTCGAAAACGGTCAGATCGAAACAACCGTTACAAGAGCAAAGGAAGTTCGTGCTGTTGCAGAAAAGATGATAACCATCGGTAAAAACAATGATCTGCACTCCAAGCGTCAGGTATTTGCATATGTTACAAAGGAGTCCGTTGCAAAGAAAGTTTTCGACGAAATTGCTCCTAAGTATGCTGAAAAGAACGGTGGTTACACACAGATCATCAAGATCGGACCACGTCGTGGCGACGCTGCTGAAATGGCTATTATCAAGCTCGTTTGATCGCAGATTTATTATAACAAAGAAAGCCGTTCCCGTTAATGGGAGCGGTTTTTTTGTGTTTCTTTTATAAATTATTAATGTATCATTGACAATCCGTGAATTATGCTGTATAATATAAAAGGATATATGTCGTTTCCGATAATTGGAGTTCCCTGCAATTCGTGACAGATGCGGAAACGAATATGCTATACAGAAAGAGGGTTTACATAATGACAAACGAAAAAGGTCTAAAAGTTCTTATAGTCGATGACGACAAAAATATTTGCGATTTACTCAGATTATACCTCGAAAAAGACGGATACAGCGTACTTTTATGCCACGACGGTGACGATGCAGTAGTAAAATTCAAAGCTCTTTCTCCTGATATGGTATTGCTGGATATCATGCTCCCAGGCAAGGACGGCTGGCAGGTCTGCCGTGAGATCAGAAAAATATCAAATGTTCCGATAATTATGATTACCGCCAAGGGCGAAACTATCGACAAGGTTATCGGTCTTGAACTTGGTGCTGATGACTATATTGTAAAGCCGTTTGATGCAAAAGAGGTCATTGCTCGTATCAATGCCGTTACAAGACGTGTCGGCACAGGTATGGCTGAACCCGAATCAAAGGAAGTTCATTATGACAGATTACAGGTCAATATGGACAGCTATGAGCTTAAAGTAAATGGAAAAATTATCGATACTCCGCCGAAAGAGCTTGAACTGCTCTATTACCTTGCTTCAAATCCGAACAGAGTTTATACCCGTGACCAGCTCCTCGATGAGGTCTGGGGATTTGAGTATTACGGCGATTCACGTACTATCGATGTCCATATCAAGCGACTTCGTGAAAAACTTGAAGGTATCTCAGATAAATGGGCACTAAAAACAGTATGGGGTGTCGGCTATAAATTTGAAGCTGATGAGGAAGAATAACCTTGGGCAACACCGCACAAAGAATGTGCGGCAGAAACGCAGTCAGATTTTTCGTCGGGCATTGCCTGATAACCGAGGGGGCTTTTTGTCCCCTTGCTTTATATTCAGAGGTGATATTCGTTGAACAACAGAAACAGTTCATATTATAAACTATTCAGAAAAACTCTCTTTATTACGTTTTCACTGATAGTAATTCTCGGCGTTCTTGTAGTTGCTTTGTGTTCGGTGTTGTATAAAAGCTACCGCCTTGACAGCCTTCAGCAGACAGGAGATGTGTTTATAGACTGCCTTAAAGATGAATACAGCCGTTCGGGTGCTCTTAATTCACAAGGTGTATTGTCACTGCATAAGCGATTTTCATCTCAGAAAGGACGTATTATCTATATCTATGACGAAGAAGGTAAGACTGTCCTGTCAACGGCAGATTATGAAGATGCAAAGGAAAATGAAAAACAGCTTCTTCAGGATATGTCAGAGGAAATGCGTGAAAGACTTGATGAAAAGGATTACCTTGACTTCAATTCAAGTATAATTTCGCAGAATGATCCATATATTCTTTATGCAACGCAGTTTTTCATCAAGAAGGATCTTGACGAGCTTCCTGATACTGTCTATGCGGAAATATATGAAAAATCAAATGATATAAACGGCTTTACCACAAAGGTCATACTTATATACACTGCGTTGGGAATTCTGGGCGGCTGTGCGGTATATTTTCTGCTCAACCGCAAGTTCAGCAGGCAGGCTGCATATGAATATGATTTCATGCGTATAACCGAGATGTATGCCCGTGGTGATTTTTCAGAGACGATCCCTGTCGATTTTCCCGGAGCAAACAGGGAAATTGCTGAATATGTCAATAAAGTCGCCTCAAATGTTGCCAACAGTGAGGATACAAGCAAAACATTTATCGCAAACGTTTCTCACGAACTCAGAACACCTATGACTACCATAGGTGGATTTGTTGACGGCATACTTGACGGTACTATCCCGAAATCAAGGCAGAATGAATATCTGATACTTGTATCAAACGAGATAAAGCGTCTGAAAATACTCATCAGCTCCATGCTGAATATGTCACGCTTTGAAACAGGTACTCTTTCTCCGAATTTTCAGGAAACTAACCTTACCGATCTTGTTATTAAGACTGTTCTCATGTTCGAGAAGAAAATTGATGACAAGCACCTTGAGGTTGAGGGACTTGACAGCGCCAGAGTTGATGCGGTTGTTGATGCAGACCTCATTCAGCAGGTCATCTATAATCTTGTTGAGAATGCCGTAAAATTCATCAATGAGGGCGGTACGCTCAGTTTCAGCTTTGAAAATGTCAACGGCACTGTCAGTCTCGGAATAAAAAATACCGGTGACGGACTTTCAAATACTGAAATACAGCAGGTTTTCGACAGATTCTATAAGACTGATTCCTCCCGTGGCAAGGATACCACAGGTCTTGGACTTGGTCTTTCAATATCACGCAAGATCGTTCATCTTCACGATGGACATATTGTAGTAAAAAGTGTTCATGGGGAATATACGGAATTCCTTATTCAGATACCTGAAAAGCGGAATTCCTCCAGAAAGGGATAATGTATGGAAGAACTGGACGATATTTTTAGCGGCACAGATCAGCAGAATGATGCTGTATCAGATGTGTCCGATATTCTGAATGATTCAGCAGAAAATACTGCTGCGCCTGTAATTGATCTTGAAAAGCACAGCACTCAGCCTGTAAAAGAAGAAACAGTTCCGATCGAACAGCCTGAGAAAAACGAACCAATGCCTGTTGAGCAAAATGTACAGGAAATATCTGAGCCGACACCGCAGGAAATACAGCCTTCTGTTGAGCAGACAGTACAGCCGCCTCAGCAGAACGATGCACTCGGAAATAATAAGATGAATGATATTTCTCAGCCTGTGCAGAATAATGTGCCGCCTGTGAATAACAGCTATCAGCAGATGCAGAACAGCGGCTCGTCTTTTGCAAATTCAGCACAGCCTATGCAGAATTCTCCGAATCAGCCTGATAATGCCCCACGCAGACCTGTCTATGATAAGTTCATGTATGAGCCTATCGGCTTTGCAGGCTACAATAACAGGGCGAATATTCCGCCTGAAAATGCATTTGTTCCTCAGCAGGATTATGACTTCACTCAGACTGATCCGAAAAAGAGCGAGAAAATGGCAATGAGGCTTATGACAATCATTCTTGTTATCTGTCTTATCATGTCAATTTTCGGCATTGTATATGACGTTGCAACAAGCAGGGACAGAATGGGCAAAAGTACAAATCAGGGAATCGTCATTTATTCCGAGAAAAAGCCTGAAGGCGCAAATGACCTTGACAATTTTAAGGACGAGAACGGAAAATATACGACAGAAGGTGTTGCGCAACTTGTCAGACCTTCTATCGTTGAGATATTTGTGTACAGCGATCCTGCACATAAGGAACTTATCGGCACGGGTTCAGGCGTTGTTATCTCAAAGGACGGCTATATCGTTACAAATGCTCATGTTCTCCAGACTAACGGATACCACACTGTAGGTACTATTGACGAGAAAACTTACAGCGCAAAAATTGTCGGCAGAGATGCCAAAACAGATATCGCTGTTATAAAAGTCAACACAAATGAACTTACACCTGCAACTCTCGGTGATTCAGATGAAGCTCTTGTTGGTGAGCAGGTAATAGCTATCGGCAATCCTGCAAACCTTTCAAGCACTGTTACTGACGGTATCATTTCTGCCATAAACAGAAAGATACGTGGCGATTCAACGGGCTTTGACATGGAATGCATACAGACCAACGCTGACATCAGCCCAGGAAATTCAGGCGGTGCGCTGGTCAATATGTATGGTCAGGTAATCGGCATCACTTCTTCAAAATATGTAAGTTCAAGCTTTGAGGGACTTGGTTTTGCTATCAGCATCAACGAGGTAAAGCCAATAGTTGAGGAACTTGTGAAGAACGGTTATATGGGCGGACGTTTCCGTATCGGAATACAGCTTCTTGATATGTCATCAGCGGCTAAGCGTAAGGCTATCGAGGAGGAGATCAAGCAGGAACTTCCCGAGGATTTCAGCGGAATTTATATCTCATCGATATCCGATGACTGCGACATTGCCAATACTGACCTTGAAGCAGGTGATTTCATAACTGAAATTGACGGCAAGCCTGTTTCTACGTATGATGAATTATATGACACAATAAGCAGTAAATACGGCGCAGGGGATACAGTCCCCGCAAAGTGCGCAAGATTAAAGAAAGACGGAGAAATTGAATATTTCAATATCAAATTCAAGCTTATGGAAGATACTTCCGGAGATTATTGATCCCGAAGATTTTTCGGCCTTTTTGAATTGACACCGCAGACTCCCCCTGCCGCACCTGAAATGCTGAGCAGGAGGAGTTTCTTTATACCTGCGGCATGAGGAACGAAAGCAAGTCCGAATGCAAATAATACAGCATATATCACAGCACCGCACAGAATGCCCTCAGCAAGCCCGTTATGCCGTCTGTATCTGCCGCATATATAAGAACCCGTGAATGAGCCGCAGACGAGCGCAAACAGCGTCAGAGCACCTGAAATAGTCATGTCTTTGAGAAAGAAAAAAATTACTGCTGAGAAGATGAGAATAAGTATAAGCGTGATAACAAGACCAATGAACGCCGATAATGCAATGCTGCGGCAGCGGCTTGACCAAAGGCTTTTTCTGTGTCTGCGCATAAAAATACCTCCGCATAAAATGTTCAAGACATAATATGCGGAGGCTTTTCTTATTATTCTTCGTTATTCTTTTTGTTTTTCTTTGGCTTGTCGCTATCGTCATCATCATCAACTAATGCAGCAGATGCAACTGATGCGGCTTTTTCTGTCTTGGAAGACTTTGAATCCTTGGCAGCCTTTGCACGTTCCTGAGCAGTAACGTTCTGTGAGATAGCCCAGTTCTTGATTCTGAGCTTATGCTTTGCGCCGCCTGTCTCCATAACGATAGTATCTTCGCCAATACTTACGACAATGCCGACAATACCGCCGTTGGTAACGATCTCATCGCCGATCTGGATATTAGCCTGCATTTCCTTTAATTCCTGTTCCTGTTTCTTCTGCGGTCTGATAGCCATGAAGTAAAGAAGCACGAACATAAGTCCGAGCATAAGAATTGACGGAAGAAGTGTGCCTGCGCCTGCCTGCCCCGCTGCGGAATTGCCTCCCTCTGCAAATGCGTTCATAGCTGTGCCCATTGCACATGATGCAGCAACTATACCGGTCGAAATAACAGTTATTAATTTTTTATGTTTCATAATGTGATCTCCATTCTGCCTGTCGGCTGTTAAATACAAAGCTAATTATACCATATATCGCAGAATTTTTCAAGTCCTTTTTGAAAATTTCACAGATTATTGTGCGAAAGTAAAATAATAGAAAAAAAGCAGTTTCTTTTTGACGGAAACTGCCTTTTCTGTTAATCTTTGAAGAATGAATTGGGGTATTCAACTACCTCTGCTCTGTCGCCGTGGCAGTCAACTTCAAGGTCGTCACGTTCAAGCATACGCTTTATCATATAGAAAAGGAATGCGAACGCAAACGCATTGACAATGATGCTGAAATATATTCTTATATGCATGATATTTCCGAACATACCTGCGAAGATAATGCCTGAACAGATAATGATGACTGGTTCAAGCTTTTTGTTGTCAAGTTCAAGCTGGAGGAATGACAGACATACAAGAGATGAAACAAATGTATGGATAATTGCAAGTCCGAGTGAATACGGCTTATAGAATTCAAGTCTGTAGGAATTAAGCTCAAATACCATCATAAGCGCTTCAAGGACAATATATGCGCTGAATCCGATCTTCATAATTACACGGTCTCTTACGCTTGTTATCATCAGATAATCCGCAAATGCCAGTACCCCAAAGCCTGATATCTCTACTGCATAGGCAAGAAATTCAAGGATATTTGACAAAGCACTTCCATTCTCATACGTTTTATAGAAAATTGCACATATGATGCCGAAGCCGATAAATAAAAGGTTGCCTATAATAAATAATTTTACTGCAAATTTGAATTTTTCCCTCATAACAGCTCCTTAGCCGAGAGCTTTAAGTGCTCTCTGTCCGATATCGTTTCTGAAATGTGCTCCTTCAAAGTCTATCTTCTTTACGCCGCTGTATGCTGTGTCAAGTGCGGACTGCAATGTATCGCCCTTGGCAGTAACACCGATAACACGTCCGCCGTTTGTAAGGAATTTTCCGTCATCTGAAAGCTTAGTACCTGCATGGTAAACAAAACAGCCGTCAACCTGACCTTTTTCGTCAAAGCCGTTCATTTCGATACCCTTAGGATAGCTTTCAGGATATCCGCCGCTTGCCATAACTACGCAGGCACAGCTTCCCTTATGCCATTTTATATCGACCTTATCAAGGGTATGATTGTATACAGCCTCAAATATCTCATAGAGATCGGCATCAAGCATCGGGAGAACTACCTGTGTTTCAGGATCACCGAAACGGCAGTTGTATTCGATAACCTTCGGGCCCTTTGGAGTGAGCATCAGACCAAAATACAGACAGCCTTCAAAGGTGCGTCCCTCGGCATTCATAGCATTCATGGTAGGGAGGAATATTTTCTCCATGCATTCCTTTGCGATATCCTCTGTATAGTACGGGTTAGGTGATACAGTTCCCATACCGCCTGTATTAAGTCCCATATCTCCGTCAAGAGCACGTTTGTGATCCATAGAGGATATCATAGGGACCATTGTTTTTCCGTCTGTGAATGAGAGAACGGATACTTCAGGGCCTGTGAGGAATTCCTCAATTACGATACGTGCAGAGCTTTTGCCGAATTTGAGTTCATCTATCATATCATGAACAGCCTGTATGGCTTCTTCCTCGTTCTGAGCGATGATTACGCCCTTTCCGAGAGCAAGACCGTCAGCCTTGATAACGGCAGGATAGCTGTTCTGCTCTTTGAGGTATGCAACAGCCTTGTCTGATTCAGTGAAAACTTCATAGAATGCTGTAGGGATATTGTACTTCTTCATGAGTTCCTTGGAGAATACCTTTGAACCTTCGATAATTGCGGCATTTGCCTTTGGGCCGAATGTCATGAAGCCTTCTGCGTTGAGTGCATCTACCATGCCGAGTACGAGCGGATCGTCAGGTGCTACTACTACCATATCAGGCTTGAGCTGTTTTGCAAGTGCAACAACGCCGTCAATATCGGTTGCGGCTACGCTGAAGCATTCAGCATATTTTGAGATACCGCCGTTTCCGGGAGTGCAATAGAGCTTTCCTACCTGCGGGCTTTCGGCAAGCTTCATGATAATGGCGTGTTCACGGCCGCCTCCGCCTACGACTAATACATTTTTCATTGGGATATCCTCCTGTGTGTTATTGTAATTCGGGATAATTCCCGATATCTTTCATAAATTATAGTATAGCATATATTTCATTTCAAATCAAGACTTTTGAGTCAAATAACACATCAACAATAACGAAAAAACTCAGGTGCAGTATTATGATCCATTGGATGAGCTTTTCTGTCTGCTGATATAAAATTCAACGGCTGCTGTACACATGGTCAGGATAAATCCGTACATATACAAATAGGATAAAGTATCCCTTACCGTATTGATGAAACTGATAAGCTGTATTGTCTTGATGCCGTCAACTGCTGCAGCAGAAACTGCATGGCTGTTGAAATATGACGAAAAATACCCGATAACAGGATAGATGATTCCGCCTGCCACAAGTGTCTGTATCGAACGATCCTTGTTAACCTTTGTGGTAAGTGCATTCATGAGACTGAGCGTCAGCATTGCGGCAGGAAGCACAGCCTGAATATTCAGCAGCATATTCGCTTTCTGATTGAGGTTTATCTTCATCAGGTCATTTATATCCGTGTATCCTACCAGTGCTGCGGCGATATGCGGATTAAACACGACTACGATGTTGAAAAGCACGCTGAGTACGATAAGTCCTGATGCAATAAGATAAGCGTTTTTCATTGCCTGTGGTTTTTTCATGTTTTACCCCTTTAATACATTACCGCACATAATACCGTTTTTTTTCGGGGCAAACCTTTCTGAGGAAAGGTTCTTCCCCGAACCCCTTTCCAAAGACTTTAAGTATTATGGCGTATCTGATATGGGACAAATGTCCCATATCAGATACGCTAAACACCTAAAAGTTTTAGGAAGGGAGTCTGAGGGAGAACCCTTTCTCAAAATGGTTTCCCTCAGTAAAACGGTACAATGTGCGGTGAACTGATATTATTTCATATGGTCAACGTGTCTTATCTCGTCCATGCCGAGGGCGGCTGAGGTGCAGACAATGACCAGAGATGCGATATTAAGCAGACAGAACAGGAAGCATACATACTCTGTTCTCTGCATTATCCAGCTCTCGGACTGGGTTGCGGCAGTAATTGCCTTGAATGATATGAAAACGTGCTCACCAATAAATCCGAGAACCCAGTATGCAGGTGCGGCTTTGAAGGTCTTGCGGCATCTCTTTTCCGAGAAACCAAGCTCCATACAGCCTGTGACATACTTGAAATACGGTATCCAGATAATGATAATGAACGGGATGATCTGAATCTTATTCATAAGTTTTATCTGAATATCAGGGTGTGTCTCTGTGAAGTAGTCACCTGCAAAAAAGTTTACTGCAAAGTCGGAAACGAGAAATGCAGCTGCGGAAAGTATTACATAGACTGCCGTAAGGACAGCGGCTATCGCATAGAGTTTCCGAACCGAAATTGATTTGTAGTTCATACAAAGCCCCCATTTTAAGCGAGTGGCAGGCGTGAACGGCAATTCAGCCTGCCAACGTTGTGCGGTTTTGTCTTATTAGTGGTGGAAAAGACGGATGCCTGTGAATGCCATAGCGATATTGTACTTGTTGCAGGTCTCGATAACATTGTCATCACGGATAGAGCCGCCCGGTTCAGCGATATACTCAACGCCTGACTTCTTAGCACGCTCAATGTTGTCGCCAAACGGGAAGAATGCGTCAGAACCGAGGCAAACGCCTGTATTCTTAGCAAGCCATGCCTTCTTTTCAGCAACTGTGAATACCTCAGGCTTAACCTTGAAGATATTCTGCCATGTGCCCTCTGCGAGAACGTCCTCATACTCGTCGCCGATATAAACATCAATAGCGTTGTCACGGTCTGCACGGCGGATATCATCAACAAACTGGAGTCCCATAACCTTCGGAGACTGTCTGAGCCACCAGTTGTCAGCCTTCTGACCTGCAAGACGTGTGCAGTGGATTCTTGACTGCTGACCAGCGCCTATACCGATAGCCTGACCGTCCTTGACGTAGCATACAGAGTTTGACTGTGTGTATTTGAGAGTGATGAGTGAGATGAGGAGGTCGTCCTTCTTGTCATCAGGGATATCCTTGTTGTTTGTTACGATATTTGCAAGGAGTTCACGGTTGATGTCAAGCTCATTGCGTCCCTGTTCAAATGAAACGCCATAAACCTGTTTTGTTTCGATAGGTGCTGGCTTGTAATTCTCGTCAATTTTGAGAATGCAGTATGTGCCCTTTCTCTTTGACTTGAGGATCTCGAGAGCCTCATCATCATAATCAGGAGCGATAACGCCGTCTGAAACTTCACGCTGTATCATCTTAGCTGTGCAAACGTCAACCTTGTCTGAAAGAGCAATGAAGTCACCGTATGATGACATTCTGTCTGCGCCTCTTGCTCTTGCGTAAGCGCTTGCGAGAGGTGAAAGCTCACCGAGGTCGTCTACCCAGTAGATCTTTCTGAGGTCATCAGAAAGCGGTCTGCCGATAGCTGCACCGGCAGGTGAAACGTGCTTGAATGAAGTAGCTGCACAAACGCCTGTAGCTGCTTTGAGTTCCTTTACAAGCTGCCAGCCGTTGAGAGCGTCGAGAAGGTTGATATATCCAGGTCTGCCGCAGAGAACCTCGATAGGAAGCTCGCTGCCGTCAGCCATGTATACTCTTGATGGCTTCTGGTTTGGGTTACAGCCGTATTTTAACTGCATTTCGTTTGACATGATAGTGTCCTCCTGTAAATTAATTTCCGCTTTGTGATCTGCGGATATGTTTTATTTTTTCAATGATATTTTCAACCCATTCACTGTCATTGTCAGTGATGAGGTATACGTTAAATCCGTAAAGTTTTTTCCCTTATCAGGTATAGTCCTCATATTCGGATATGATTTCTGTTTTGCTGTTTTTTAATATAGTTCTTGTCAGTATCAAACGTTTTTCCTCGTCATACTCGAATTCGGAACGTATTTTATAGCCGTTTTTCATTTCGCTTTCGGTTGATATCTTGTTTCCGTCTGCATCAAATGTGTTGACAGCTTCGGAAATTTGAATGCCTTTGCTGAAAGTTTTTTCCCTGACAGGCAGTCCGTTTTCGTCGTATTCAAATTCGGATGAAATATCCATCAAAACTTCGCCGTCAATTAATGTTTTTACCCTTGTTGCATAGCCGTGATCATCATATTCATATTCGGCAGCACCTTCGCTTGTTTTGGGTGTATCGCTCAATAATATGATACTTCTGTCTTTGGAACTGATCAATCTGCCGTTTTTGTCATACACCGGTTCATTTTCGGTATAAGAGCTTATTTCACCGAGAGACAGGCTGAACATACAGATAGGGTCGTCATGTTCGTTATAATAGTTTACGGCATAAATTTCACCATCCATATACTGCGTTTCCTTATAAGCCGCACCTTCGGGTATCTCGTCGATATCGGGAATCTCGACAGGCTCAGCGGCTTCAGTTGTTTCAGATACAGAAGATGCAGAGCTTTCAGTTTCGGAAGAAGATGAACTTTTCTCCTTGTCCGCACATGAGGTCATCAAAGCGACGCACAGCATCACAGCGGCAAGAGTTCTGAATATTTTCATTACTTGTTCTTATTGACGATACGTGTATCAGCCTTGCCTGTTGCGAGGTCAACAAAACGTACAAAGAGAGAAACCTTGTTGTCAGCGTTGAGGTTATTCCATACCATATCTGTGAATTCGTCGATATTTCCTGAAATACCTACAAGTGTAGGCTCACCTTCAAAGCTTGGGAGCGGATTGCCGTCACCCATATATGTGTGAATGAAGCGGCCTTCGCCGTCAATAGGATTGCTGTATGAGAAAGTATATCTCTGGCATGAATCAGGGTTGCCGTTTGCGCTCTTGAGGATAGACATTGCATAGTTGAAGCCGCCTTCCTCAAAGTGAAGGATTCCTGAAATACGAGGAGTGAAGTTCGGAGCATCGTCCTCAAATTCTCTTGTGCGGAGAGACTGCTCGAAAGTCATCTGTTCGTCCATAAGCTCATAGATAGTATCAGTCTGGTCACCGTTTGTAACGATGAGCTTGTTGCCGAGAACACGGACAGGTGCATAGATTATAAGGTGCGGATCAGTGAGTTTTGAAGGGTCAAAAGCCTGAGTGCGGATACCGTCGCCGTTTTCAACGAAAACACGGTTGCGGCTGTTTTCACTTCTGCCCATGATGAAATAAGCTGTTACGGCATATTTTCCGTCATCAGACTTGCCGATAACGATTCCTCTGCCCGGGTATGCGTTTGAACTGAGTTCCTGTGCGAGATCAAGTTTTTTCATGATATATTCTCCTTTTATTCTTTTACATAAGCCTTTCCGTCAGCGATTTCAATTTTATCCTGACAGAACAGTGAAACAGCCTTCGGAAGCAGTTTCCATTCAACATTCTCCATGATGCGTTTCTGGAGAATTTCAGGTGTATCATCGTTTTCGACGTTTACAGTTCCCTGAAGAATGATAGCGCCTGCATCGGCTTTTTCATTTACAAAGTGAATAGTTGCACCGCTGACCTTTACGCCGTAAGCAAGAGCCGCCTCATGGACACGCAGTCCGTAGAAGCCCTCTCCGCAGAATGACGGGATAAGTGCAGGGTGAACGTTGATTATTTTATATGCATAAGCCTTTGTGACGCACTCATCGAGAATTGTCATGAAGCCTGCAAGTACCACAAGGTCAGCCTTTTCTTCATTCAGAGCATCAAGGATCGCATGGCTGTATGACACGCTGTCGGAATACTCTTTGCGTGGGATAATTCTTGTGGATATGTCGTTGTTTTTGGCTCTTTCAAGGGCATAGGCATTCGGATTTGATGAAATTACGCAGGTTATTTTTCCGTTTTTGATGATGCCGCTTTTTTCGGCATCGATAAGAGCCTGCAAATTTGTGCCGCCGCCTGAAACGAGAACGACTATGTTTTTCATGTGTATGCCTCCTGTGGAATAAGATCAGGAAAATCTGTATAAAAGGTGAAAGCCTACTGTGAGCAGTCCGCCTATGATCATTGCTGCACCAAAGCCTGATGTACCGATGACTTCGTCTGAATAGAGGAAAGTTTTCGGCGAGGCGGAACTGACATCTACCGATATGATATCACCACGCTTGCACGGTACTGTTTCGGCGGGAACATAGCTGATATAGTCGGCGTGGATATCCTCCGAGCCTTTTCTGTAGCTTACAACAACGCAGAAGTATTCCTGTTCCGTGTCTCCGATCTTTTCGGTGCGTGTGCGGTAACCGAGGACATTGGCTGTGTAGGTTCGGTAGGAAGAATACTTGATGCGGTATCTCAGACAGACAAGCAGTCCGAGAATGATGAATAGGATTCCGATTATAATGATAAAGAACAAGACCTTCTGCTCCTTTCATAAAATGTTATCAGGGCAATTATTCAGGGAACTGTACGTGTCCCGGAATTATTACGGTATCATCGGTGCAGAGCGGGATATCCTTATCGACCACGACCTGACCGTAGATATCGGTTATGCGGAAGGTGAACGGGCCTTTGCCCATATCCCTTGATTCAAAATAGTTGTACGGACGGCGTTTTACCTCAACAAATTCGCCGTTTTCGTCAAGATATTCAAGCTTTGTGATCGGATAGCGGTGATTTCGCACCTGAACTCCGCACCAGAATTCGGTGCTGCCCTCCTTGTATTTGAAGGATATCGGAGCATCAGCGGCAGTATCGAGCGGAATGATCTTCCATGATACCGGAACTCTGCCTTTCTCAACAGGAGCGATAAGCGGAAAAGCATCGGTATAAAGGTCAAGATCACCTTTTTTGCCTTCGGGGAGTTCATCGGTCACAAGCATTTTAATCGTGCCGAGTTCGCCTGTTACCTCAATATAAGCGCCTGCAAGCTGTGCCTCGTTGTAGTCGGAGTGGTTCATTGCAACTATCCAGTAATCCCTTGAAACGGGATCAAGCATGGCATGACCGCCTGTATAGCCGCCGCCATAGAAAGTTCCTTCGCCTGTATGTATCGTCCCCTTTGGTTCAAGGATACAGCTTTTGTCGATCGGGTATTCTGTCTGAATATCTGTATTATGCGTAACACTGACGTTTTGTCCGAGTACAAATGCCTGAACGTTTTTCAGTTCTACGGCAGAAAGATTCTGCTGTCTTGCGGCAATAACGTCAAAGCAGCTGATTTCGTTGTCCGTAAGATAGTCCATATTTATTGCGGAAAAAGTGTAGCTGAAAACTGAAAATGTGCTGATTACAGCCGCAGAAAGAATGACTGTGAACAATTTTCTGCTTTTCATATACATCACCGTCTTTATGGAACTGTCCGCAGGCAAGTGCGGACAGAATCAGTTCATTAGCAGATGATAACGCCTTCCTCGGACTCAACGAGTTCGCCGAGTACATATGCATCTTCACCGGCAGCCTTTATAGCGGCAATTGCCTTGTCAGCGTCGTTTTTGTCAACGCTTACTATCATGCCGACACCCATGTTGAATGTGTTGAACATATCACGCTCAGGAATATTTCCTGTTCTCTGGATAAGATCGAAGATAGGAAGTACCTGAACAGCATCTCTTTCGATCTTTGCAGCAAGATTTGAAGGAAGTGAACGTGGGATATTCTCATAGAAGCCGCCGCCTGTGATATGTGAGATGGATTTTACTTTTACGCTGTCAAGAAGTTTCATAATAGCCTTGACATAGATGCGTGTAGGAGTGAGGAGAGTTTCACCGAGAGTTGCGCCGAGGTCATCAAAGTGCATAGCAAGATTCTGTGCATTTACATCAAAAACGCTTCTTACAAGAGAGAAACCGTTTGAGTGAACGCCGCTTGACTTGATAGCGATAAGAACATCGCCTGCCTTCTGTGTATCGGGCTGGAGTATCTTGTCCTTGTCAACAACGCCTACAGAGAAGCCTGCAAGGTCGTATTCGTCCTCAGGCATAAGGCCCGGATGTTCAGCAGTTTCACCGCCGATAAGAGCACATTCAGCCTGAACGCAGCCTTCTGCAACGCCTGAAACGATAGAAGCTATCTTTTCCGGATAGTTCTTTCCGCAGGCAATATAGTCAAGGAAGAACTGAGGCTTTGCGCCGCAGCAGATGATGTCGTTAACGCACATGGCAACGCAGTCGATACCTACAGTATCATGCTTGTCCATGATGAAAGCGAGTTTGATCTTTGTGCCAACGCCGTCTGTGCCTGAAACGAGAACAGGCTTGGAAATACCTGTCATATCAAGCTCGAAAAGACCGCCGAAACCGCCGATGCCTGAAAGAGCACCGGGGATCATAGTCCTTGCGATGTGCTGTTTCATAAGCTCAACCGACTTATAGCCTGCGGTTACGTCAACGCCAGCCTTTTTGTAGCTTTCGGAAAAACTGTTGTTCATAGTAAAATCCTCCGTTATGAAATATTAGAACCTGTACACATGGCAGCATATACGTTTTTCAGCGGAATGACTTCCGAATATCCGCAATTGTCACTATGTGGACAGGTTCATGAAACGCATACCGGAAAACGGTATGCATATAATGTTATTCTTTGCCGTTCCAGCAGTATGTGCAGAGATTGCACTTATTTATGCCGATGGCATCTTCCGTGCCGGGAAGCGACTGGAATTCCAGAGAAGTGAGCTTCAGTCTGCGGCATATCTCATCACGCATACGTCTGCCTCTTTCTGTATTGGTATCGCTGTATTCTTCGATATACTTAACACCCTCTGCACCCTCGAATTCGTCGATTATCTGACGTGCGATGAGTTCAAGCTCCGAGTGGCTGCGTGAGAAGTTAAGGTATTTGCAGCCGTACATGATAGGCGGGCAGGCAGAGCGCATATGCACTTCCTTAGCGCCGTTCTCATAGAGAAATTCAACGGTCTCACGCATCTGAGTACCACGGACGATACTGTCATCAACGAAAAGGAGACGTTTGCCCTCTATAAGCTCATGAACGGGTATCAGCTTCATTTTTGCGACCTGATTTCTCATGCTCTGGTTTGACGGCATGAAGCTTCTCGGCCATGTCGGGGTGTATTTGATGAACGGACGGGCGAAAGGAATGCCGCTTCTGTTTGCATAGCCGATAGCGTGCGGAGTACCCGAATCAGGAACGCCGCATACATAGTCAACATCAGGCAGACAGCCGTTCTTTATGTCGTTTTCAGCCATTATCTCGCCGTTGCGTGTTCTCATGACCTCAACGTTAACGCCCTCATAGACAGCATTCGGATAACCGTAGTA
Organism: Ruminococcus sp.; assembly: GCA_045641105.1. GTDB lineage: Bacteria > Bacillota > Clostridia > Oscillospirales > Ruminococcaceae > Ruminococcus. The sequence goes on from JAZUGG010000114.1 coordinate 24,233, forward strand.
TGTCCAGAGGAATGAGCATATCTTCATATTTGAAGGATCGCCCTCAGCCATTGTGATGCATTCGTCAGAGGTAAGCTTGACTATCTCGCCTGCGGCAAGCTCCTTGTAAAGGGAATAGCCGAGTTTCTGGAATGCGAATGACTCTGTTGAAAGGCAGAAACCATCGCTGCGCTTACCGATTATGATAGGCAGTCTGCCGAAACGGTCACGGGCTGCGATAATGGAGTCCTTGGTGAGAATGATAAGGGACATAGTGCCCTCTATCTTGCTCTGTGCATAGCGGATACCGTCAACGAAATTGTCTTTCTGAGCGATAAGAGCGCCGATAAGGTCGCCTGAGTTTATCTTGCCGCTGCTCATTGTTTCAAAGTTGGCGCATCCTTTTTCGAGAAGTTCGTCAACAAGCTGGTCGGCATTGCGGATAATGCCTACTGAGCAGATAGCATATATGCCCATTTTTGAGCGGACGAGGATAGGCTGAGGATCCGTATCGCTGATACAGCCGATACAGAGCTTGCCTCTCATAGCAACAACGTCGTTTTCAAATTTGGTTCTGAAAGGAGAATTTTCGATACTGTGGATATTTCTCTGGAAGCCGTCCTTTTCTGAGTACGAGGTCATACCGCCACGGCGAGTGCCGAGGTGAGAGTGATAGTCAGTACCGAAGAAAACGTCTGTAACGCAGTCGTTTTTAGACGCTGCACCAAAAAAACCGCCCATAAATTATTCTCCCATAAGTCTCTTCATGATTTCCTGATAAGCTTCTTCAACGCCGCCCATATCTCTGCGGAAACGGTCCTTGTCGAGCTTTTCGTGAGTTGTGCTGTCCCAGAAACGGCAGGTATCAGGAGAAATTTCATCAGCGAGGATGATAGTACCGTCAGCAGTCTTACCGAATTCGATCTTGAAGTCGATGAGGTCGATGTTGAGGCCCTTGAAGAACTTGATCATAAACTCGTTTACCTTGAGTGCATACTTAGCGATAGTGTCGAGTTCTTCCTTTGTAGCAAGACCAAGAGCGAGTGCATAGTAATCATTGATGAACGGATCGCCGAGGTCATCGTTCTTATAGCTGAATTCAAGGATAGGGCAGAGGAGCTGTTTGCCTTCTTCAACGCCCATTCTCTTTGAGAAGCTGCCGGCAGCAACGTTTCTTACGATAACTTCAAGAGGAACGATGGAAACCTTCTTTACGATAGTTTCACGTTCACTGATCTCCTCAACAAGGTGAGTAGGAACGCCTTCTTTTTCGAGCATCTTGAACATATAGTTTGTCATCTGGTTATTGATAACGCCCTTACCAGAAATAGTGCCCTTCTTTTCGCCGTTGAAAGCTGTAGCATCGTCCTTGTAGCTTACGATAACGAGTTCAGGGTCATTAGTAGCAAAAACCTTCTTAGCTTTGCCCTCATAGAGCTGTTCGAGTTTTTCAATGTTTTCCATTTTAAATTCCTCCTTGAGAATTATGGCGCAGCGCAGAAAATGTGCAGTGCCTTATTAATGATGTTATATGCAATTCCGCTTCATTGCGGAAATTGTAGGTTTACTTTTCGTCGTACATCGGAGTGACTACGACATTTCCGTTTGAATCAAGCAGCGGAGTTAATCCGCAGAAGCCTTCGCCTGTGGTCTGAAGATAGTTTACACCTGTTTCCTTATCAACCAGGATTTTTACTGAGCCGAAACCAAGCGTACCTTTTGCAGTTTCGTCAAAAATATATTCAAAACGTTTTTTAGACATGATATTGTTCCTGTTATTTTATGTACTCCTCGTCAATGAGGGGCTTGCCGTCGGAATCAAGCATTACGACAGGTTCGCTTCCTTCAATTGACATCATATAGTTAACGCCGGTTAAAGTATCGACAAAGACAACAACGCCCATAGCACCATAAATGTACTGGACTTCCTTTTTCAAGAATCTGTCCTTTGGCTTGTCATCATCTATTTTCTTTTCGTTTTTTCCGAACATGATAAAATCTCCTTAATGAA
>JAZUGG010000115.1:0-3378 GCA_045641105.1 Ruminococcus sp.
AAGAATAAACTTCAACTATGCATAATGCGGCGGCAGAACGATTGACAATACCCGAAAAAATAACAACAGAATAATAAACATAACAAAGAGAACGAAATACTTGCCATGCAGGAAAATCATCATAAAACATTACCGTCAATCTGCACAATAATCAGCATAAAAACAAACAGCCGTTTGTAATCACATAGCATATAAAATAATAGTGATTTTGGGGTGTGTAAGGGTGTGTAGGTGTGTAAATGGCTATAAATAGCCAAAAACGAGCACTTTTACAGGGTGTGTAAGGGTGTGTAAGGGTGTGTAAACGCCTATAAATAGCCAAAAGCGAGCACTTTCAAAGGTGTGTAACGTGTATCATGACCATAATCCTCCGAAATATTATCATGACATATTTTCTGTTCATGCGGCTTCGCCGTTTTTTACTTTTTATATTTGCGCCCGACTTGATTTATTCTCCCGTTTGTGTTATAATTATAGTGTTTGACAATCATCGCCTATATGGCAAGTATAGAAAGGATAAACTATGGATATCAATAAAACCCTTGCAGCCGAATTCGGTTTAAAACAGGAACAAATCGACAATACCGTCGCCCTCATCGACGATGACAAAACTATCCCGTTCATCGCCCGTTACCGTAAGGAGCTTACAGGCTCTCTCGACGATCAGGTACTTCGTGAAATTTATGACAGACTCATGTACCTCAGAAACCTCGAAAAACGTAAGGCAGAAGTCACAAACTCCATAACCGAACAGGAGAAAATGACTCCCGAAATAGAAGCCGCTATCAGCGCCGCCGCTACTCTCGTTGAAGTCGAGGATATCTACCGCCCGTTCAAACCAAAGCGCCGCACCCGTGCAAGCATCGCCCGTGAAAACGGTCTCGAACCGCTCGCAGTTATCCTCATGGCTCAGGAAAACTCCACCGAACCCGAAAAGGAAGCCGAGGCTTTCATCAACGAGGAAAAGAACGTTCCCGACATCCAGACCGCCATTCAGGGCGCTATGGACATCATCGCAGAGGATATCTCAGACGATGCCGACATCAGAAAGAAGCTCCGTACCCTCGCAGGCGAAAAGGGCGAGATCGTCTCAAAGGCTTCCGATGCCGAGGCTGAAAGCGTTTACACAAATTACTATGAATACTCCGAACCTGTCCCGAAAGTGGCTAATCACCGTGTTCTCGCCCTTGACAGAGGCGAAAAGGAAGGCTTCCTGAAAGTTTCCGTTACTCTCGATGAAACTCTCGCTACAGACATAATCTTCGGCAAGTATATCAAGGCTAACAACGCCTGCGGTGAACTCGTGAGAAATGCCGCATCAGACAGCTATAAACGCCTTATCTTCCCGTCTATCGAGCGTGAGATCCGTTCCGAAATGTCAGCTAAAGCCGCAGAGGATTCTATCAAGGTATTTGCCGCAAATCTCCGTCAGATGCTCCTCCAGCCGCCTCTCAAAAGCAGTGTTATCCTCGGTCTTGATCCGGGCTACGCTCACGGCTGTAAGACCGCTGTTATCGACGGTACGGGCAAGGTGCTCGATACAGCCATAATCTACCCCACAGGCTCGGCAGGCGCTGTTCAGGCGGCTAAGGACAAGGTCAAGCAGTTTATTGAAAAATACAAGGTAAATGCCGTTTCTATCGGCAACGGCACGGCTTCCCGTGAGACAGAAAGCTTCACCGCCGATATCGTCAAGGAAGTCCCCGAAGATGTAAGCTATATGGTCGTAAGCGAGGCTGGTGCTTCTGTTTACTCCGCTTCAAAGGTTGCCGCAGAGGAATTCCCCGAATATGACGTATCGATAAGGGGCGCTATCTCCATTGCAAGACGTTTGCAGGATCCGCTTGCTGAACTCGTAAAAATCGATCCGAAAGCCATTGGTGTCGGTCAGTATCAGCATGATATGCCTCAGGCTCGTATGAGTGAGGCTCTCGGCGGTGTTGTTGAGGACTGCGTTAACTCTGTCGGTGTTGACCTGAATACTGCGTCACACTCTCTCCTCTCATACGTTGCAGGAATCAATGCAGCTGTCGCAAAGAATATCGTTGCATACCGTGAGGAAAACGGCAGGTTCACTGACCGTAAGGAACTCCTGAAAGTCCCTAAGCTCGGCAAAAAGGCTTTCGAGCAGTGTGCAGGCTTCCTCAGAGTGCGTGACGGCAAAAATCCTCTTGATAATACAGCAGTTCATCCTGAAAGCTATGCCGCCGCTTCATCACTTCTCAGCGAATGCGGATTTACTCTCGCAGACATCGCAGGCGGCGGAGCATCTACTATAAACGAAAAGGCTGAAAGTCTCGGCATCGAAAAGATAAGCGAATCGCTCGGAATAGGCGTACCTACGCTCACTGACATTCTCGGAGAACTTCAGAAACCGGGACGTGACCTCCGTGACGAACTTCCGCCTCCGCTCCTCAGAAGCGGCGATGTTATGGAGATAAAAGACCTGAAACCCGGCATGGAGCTTGTCGGCACTGTCCGCAATATCATTGATTTCGGCTGTTTTGTTGATATCGGCGTGCATGAGGACGGTCTTGTTCACATCTCACAGATTTGCAGCCGCTATATCAAGCATCCTCTTGAAGCTGTCAAGGTCGGCGAAATTGTCAAGGTACGTGTACTCGATGTTGATGTCAAGAGAAGCCGTATCTCCCTCACAATGCGTCTCAACGACGAGGAGGAGAAGAAGGAACAGCAGAAGAATAACGGCAGAAAGCCGCAGAAAAAGCGTGATGACCGCAAGCCGAAGGGATTTGATGCAAGTCAGCTTAAAAACAGCGCATTCCGCATCAAGCAGAAATAATGTACTATGTGTATATACTCCGATGTGAGGGCGACAGGCTCTACACGGGTATAACTACCGATGTTCAGCGGCGGTTTGCGGAGCATTCAGGGCAGAACGGCAGGGGCGCAAAGTTTACCCGTTCGCATAAAGTCCAGTCCGTAGCCGCTGTCTGGAGCACGGCGGACAGAAGTCTTGCTTCAAAGCTTGAATATCGGATAAAGGCGCTGACACGTCAGAAAAAGCTGGAGCTTATTGAAAATGATGATGTTTTTGCCCGATTTTTCGGCGATGAAATGGCGGCGCTTTATATGCGTGAAAATGTTGAAGATATATGTGATTAATGTTATATATTGTATTGGCTTCTTCTATTGTTACTCTTTTCGGGAACGTCAGTTGTTCTGCTACCCGATATGCAAAAGGATAGTTTGCTTTTCTATTTGTATTCTTTACGAAACTGTCAGTTGTCCACCAAAGAGGGGCACCTCTTGGGCAAAAGGGAGAGGGCAACGCAAAACTGGTACAAAATCTGACATTTCCCTCTCCCTTTTTCCCAAACGGTTCCCCTCTCTGGACTCTCCCTTCCCTCAACCCTT
>JAZUGG010000116.1:0-4174 GCA_045641105.1 Ruminococcus sp.
TGATTTCTGCAATTGTTACTGCTGTTGTTGTGAATGTCTGAACTGATGTTGTAGTTGTGGTGGTGGTGGTTGTTGTAGTTGATATGCTTGTTGTAACAGGTGGCTGAGTATTAGTTTCATCGCCATAATCAACCATACAATACCCCATGATTCGAGTATCAGAAAATGAATAATGATTTTCTTCGACACGGTCATTGCTGTTAAATCCTATTGTTGAAAATCTGTGGTTAACATAGTCAACGTATTTAATTATTTCTATATGATTTCCTTCACCATCATTTTCGTAGTCCATAATAACAAGCCAGCCCCTTGAAGGTGCAGTGATATACGATCTGTAAACAAATTTGCCTCTGTTACTGTAAAATCGTCTATATCCTTCAACAAATGTTTCGTTAGGGAAATTTGTTTCTGGAACACCGCACATTTTGAATGCATAAGTAATACCAGCCGCACACCATGCAAATCCATATTTATTCCAGTAATTCCAAACTTCAGTTCCATCATCACCTATTCTCGAATCAGCAAATGCAAGAACTTTTTCTTTCGTAGAACTGTAAACCATTTCAGAATCATCATTCCACGTTTCACTGACAACAACAGGAACATCAATGATTTCATTTGAAGTATAATCGAGATACGATGCCTCCGTTAAAAGTGACGGACAATAGATTGCACTGCCGATTCCTGCGAATGCTGTTGACACAGCAACTAATAATGAACAAATTTTTCTGATAATCTTCATAACAAAAACTCCTTTTTTCTTTTTCTTTATATTTTCGGAAATACTGCAAGATAATCACAGTATTTCCTTTACTTAACTTATAATACCACACGATATAAAACCGATTTTTTAGGGGGTATATTTTATCAGCCTTTCCATTTTCTGAATTCGGTCATAATTTTCATCTGAAAGATCATTTGTTCTGAGATATTCAATGAAATATTCTCCTAAATCAAATGATGCTGTGAAACGGTCTGCAGTACAATTCATCATATGAATGAACATACCGGAAATGTTTCTGAAAAAGTCCGGGATAAGCTTTATCATTTTCTTAAATCCTATATAACAGAATAATCCTGTCAGAAGACTAATAATCAATGTCAGCAGCTTTGAACGTGTTTTTTTAGCTATACTTCCTATGATGACAGCAAGGATTACCAATATAACTGACCAGGCTGTTGTAATTAAAGCGGTAAATATAAACAGATTTATATAAAATACATTTCTGAAAAAGCTGTGCAGCTTTACTGAATGTCCTACAGAATGTGAAATAATCGAAGAAAGGATTTCATTTGAATGTGTATCAATAATTCTCTGTGGAATAACAAGGGTACGCAAGCCTATATACTGAATAGTGTCGATATCACAGAGAGTAATGTAAATCCTGAAATTGCTCATATCTACCCCCTTTTTCGAAAGGATATTCAAAGCCGCCGTAAGACTTATGCATTCACTTATCATTATTCTTTTTTCGTTTCTTGGATGCAGTCTGAAAAAGCGAACAGCGTCGAATAAGAATGAAATCACAGGAAGTAAAAGAAAATATATTCCTGTTGCCTTGATTCCAAATGCCAGATAAAGCAGTAAAGAATCAAGCATTATGAGCATTATTGGTATTGTCAGCATTGTCATCCTCTCCTTTGAAAAATAGATTACACTTACGTTTACTTTAGCTTCTTATTCATCACTCCGTTTTCAGATTATACTAAAACTATATATTGACCTGTGCCAAAAAATCGTGTATAATGGAATTGTAATTATGTACTGTAGTCATAATTTGTTTCGTTGTTTATAGTATAATCTTTAATTGTAATTAAGTCAAAAGTATTTCACAGCATTACACAAAAGCTGTCACAGTACTGCAAAAAAATTTACTGTGAAATGCTGTGAATCATATTTTACATTGCAAAAGGGAGATGATATAATGAAGTTCAAGTATAATCGTGATGACAAAGAAATCATTATTTCAATCAGCAACATTGAAGGATGTCTGAAAAACGCCGTCAATGACAGCTGTCTTTGTGAGTATGAACAGAATGAAAGGTTGTTTATCGAACAGGTACTCCAGGATGTCGTTCCCCCAAACATAATAAACGAAATTATTAAGCCTAATACAAGAGGCAATCGAAGTACAATATACTACAGAATAGTAAGCTACGGAAACCGTGATTCAAAAAATCCGTCAAGGTATGCTCATACTAATCTCGGACATGAAATTGAAACGTTGGCAAAAACGCAAAGTCTGATAAACTTCCTCAGCTCATCTGTCAGAAAGAATGTGGTTATACCCATTGAAAAAATGATAACAGAGGAGTATGGTATGGATACCGAATTAATTGATTTTTATGAAAAAGCAGTTGTTCTTTTACAGGACATGGTTTCAGAAGAGAACACTTTCTATGATGAAGTAAAACTAAAGCTTAAAGAAATCATAGACGAGATAAAAGGAACTGAAAAAGATGACACAAAGCGCAATGGTCTTTCCAATCTGATTTCATGGCTTGTTGCAGTTTCGCTTCTGCAGGACAAGGCTAATCAGTTATTTCCAAAATCAGATGATATATCTGATAAAACTTATTTTAGTATTGAAGAAACAAGAATTGAAAGAATGCCGTCACTTAAAAGCACACCTTATGAAAGCAGTATCAAAGTCATCGGAAGAGATGACGAAATGGAAGAACTGCACAGATATCTTACTAATGAAAGAGTAGTATTCATTTCAGCAGTAGGCGGCTGCGGCAAAACACAGCTTGCGCTCCGCTATATTTCCGAAAAGCGTAATGAATACAGAACAATTGTAATGGCAAAATATGAAACATCTCTTACTGATTTACTCAACAGTGATGTTTATTTCAATATCGAAGGATTTACACGAAAAAACGAAGAATCAGATATAGAATATGCAGAAAGAAAGCTGAAAAAAATTGCTCAGCTAAGCAATGAAAATGACCTTATTGTTATTGATAACTTTGATACATTGAGTGATGATCTGCTTGATGCTGTTCTTCATCTGCCGTGTCGTATTTTATTTACTACAAGAACAAATTTTGAGCATATGCCTTATCCGCAGATAATTCTTGATACTCTTAAACCGCATGAACAAAGGCAGTTATTCGAGCAGAATTTCAAGCGAAAAATACAGAATACTGATTATGAGATACTCGATAAAATACTTGAATGTATTTCGGGACATACTCTTACAATTGTACTTTTTGCGAGAATGATGGACAAGCAGAGAATAAAATTCAAAGATATGCTTGAAACACTTCAGACAGAAGGCATATCTCCGTCAATGCGTGGAATAGTTCATATCGGAACAGAAGAAAACAGAAATGTTTACAATCATATTCTGAAATTAATGCGTATAGGAAAGCTTACAGATGAAGAAACAGCTGTAATGCGGAGACTGTCATTATTACCGCTTTCAGGTGTACCGTTTGATTCATTTATAGACTGGTGTCATATAGAGAATTGTGATATTATCAATGGGCTTATTGACAGAAACTGGGTTATTCACGATACAGAAAAGGACTATCTGTTGCTTCACCCTATCATAAGCGATATTGTCAGAAACGAAATGACAGATCCATTTAAACAGTGTGAAGATATGCTGACAAGTCTGAGCCGTAAATTTGCAAGAAACTGGGACGAAATGCTTGCCGATGAACGTATGGAATATGTTGAATATGCAAAGTCACTGTATCATAAGCTGCCACATAAAATTAAGGAGAATTTTTTGCTGTTCAGACATATAATCATAATATTTAAAAACTGTTACTTTCTTGATATATGCAATAAATTAATTAGCGAAACTCTGGATATTTTAGGTTATGATGATTCGATAGAGCTTGCATGGATTCTCTTTGAGAAGGGTGATATTAAAAAATCTGCTAATCAATATGAAGCATCTATAGAATATCTTTTAAAGTCTGTAGAGATGTTTCGACGAATCAGTCCCGATTCATATGATTTATCATTTGTTTTAGCTTCTTTAGGTCGTGATACGCATGAATTATATAGAAGCACAGGAAAACAAGAATACTTAAGCATAGCTAAAGATTATCTGATTGTAGGCGACACACCATTAGATAAAAGTGTTGAAAGTGAAGAAAAAAGATTTGGCAGTTATATTATATCTGCAAGATACGAGCACAAAACTACAAATCAGGCACA